>NZ_JBLZPH010000083.1:70398-139768 GCF_049199205.1 Shinella sp. M31
GCGGTTTTTTATTCGGTGATCGTGCGCCGCGTCGCCTGCCGTAACGTGATGGCCGTAAGGACAAGCAGTAGCCCGTCCGCCGCCGGCATGGCGAACCAGATGCCTCCTTCACCAAACAGCATGGTCAGGGCCAGCACCAGCGGCATGGTGAAGAGATAGGGCTTTGCGAGGCTCAGCAGGGCCGCGCGTTTGGCATCGCCGATTGCCTGAAAGGAACCGGCAATGACCATGAGTGGGCCGGAGACGATGTAGAGCGCGGCCATGATCGGCATGATGCGGCTGACGGCAGCGATGACGGATGCATCCGCGACGAACAGGCTGGCGATATGGCCGGGCACGGCGACGAGCAGGATCTCGATGCCGAGGCAATAGACGAGCACGGCGGCGAGGCCCAGGCGCAGCACCACATTGGCGCGTTGCTTGAGACCAGCGCCATGGTTGTTGCCGAGGATTGTCTGCACGGCCTGGCTCATGCCGAGCAGCGGCAGATAGGCGAAGGTCAGGATGCGAGTGACGATGCCGTAGGCCGTGACCAGGGTTTCATAGGTGCTGCCTGCCGAGATTTGCAGGGCGGCGATGACGGCAGCGGACACAAGCGCAAGGCCGATAAAGCCGAGGCTTTGCGGCGCGCCGAGCGCGAGGATGTCTCGTATCGATTCGGACAGGCGGGATGGTTTGCCCATGATGTCTGCAAGGCGCAGGTTCGTTTTGCCGACAGTCCTGAACACCACGAGAATGCCGAGCGCCAAAATTTGCGCCAGCACGGTTCCGAGCGCGGAGCCGGTGACGCCGAGGTTGAGCTCCACGATCAGGATGTAGTTGAAGGCGAGGTTGGCGAGCGAGATGAAAAGGCTCGCCAGCGCCATCAGCCCGACGCGACCCTCGCAGCGAAGTGCGTCGACATTGACGGCCAGCAGCAATTGGAGCGGTGAAAAGAAAACGACGATTGCGATATAGCGATAGGCCAGCGTTTCGAGCACCGGTGCGCCATTGGCGATGGCGGCGATGAGGGCGGGACCAACGGCGAGGAAGGCCAGGATGAAGGCCGCGCCGATGGCCAGCGCCAGCCAGTGGGCGGCGGCAAAGGCATTGCGTGCCGCCGGCAGATCGCCTGCACCGAGGCGGCGGGCGAGCAGGCTTGCCATGCCGCTGCCGACGAGCGTGGCGAGTGCCACCAGCAGCATGAAGACGGGAAAGACCGCCGTGACGGCAGCGACGGCCTTCGGCCCGGCATAGAGGCCGAGCATCACGGCATCCATGACGGTCAAAAGCCCGTTCATGCTCATGACGAAGACGATGGGTGCTGCCGTCCTGGCGAAAAGCGCACCGAGCGGCGCGGTCAGAATGGGTTGGAATGGTCTTGCGACATCCCGCTCTCCTCCTATGCATTCCGATGAGAGGGAGGGGCTCGCATTGCCTGCCGCACGAAATGCTTCGAGGGTCGGGGTCGTCCAAGATCAGATTTCACCGGGACTTTCGTCTGCGAGCGGCAGGTATCTGAAACCTTGGAGTGCTCGTTACCGATGTGGCGCGATGGCGTCAAGCCGCAAGGGCGAAGGCCCGGCACGGTGGCCGGGCCTTGCGGACCTATTCGGCAGCCTGCGGCAGCGGGCAGACGCCGTCGTCGCAATCCTCTCCGGCAAGCGAGCGCTGGCCGAGTGCGATGGTCAAGGCGGCGCTGGCGCCGGCGACGACGGAGACCCAGAAGCCGTGGTGCGGGCCGAATGTATCGACCGCCCAGCCGGCGACGAAGGCGCCCAGCGCCATGCCGATGCCGATACCGGTCGTGACCCAGGTAACGCCCTCCGTCAGCATCGCCTCGGGCACGCGGCGCTCGACGATGCCGAAAGCGGTGATGAAGGTGGGCGAGATGGCGACACCGCTGACGAAGACTGCGATGGCGAGCATCGGCACCGAGCCGGCGAAGGGCAGCGGCAGGGCGGTGAGCGCCAGAACGCTGACGGCGATCATCAGTTGCTTCTGCAGCGCCAGCTTCGGGTTCAACGCGCCGAGCACGAGGCCGACGACGAAGGAGCCGATGGCGTAGACGCCGATGACCAGGCTTGCGGCATTCGGCTGGCCGAGATCCTTGGTGATGGCGACCGCGCTGACTTCGGCCGTGGCGAAGGTGGCGCCGACGAAGACGAGGGCGAGCGTGATGATCTGGATCGGACGCAGGCGGATTGCGGATTTCTGCGGCGCGCTGCCGACGACATGGCGGACGGTAGGTTCCGTTGCCCGTTGCAGCACGAAAGCAAGGGTGCCGAGCGCCAGGAAGGCCGTGCTGATCAGCATGCCAGCCTCCGGGAAGAGCGCGACGGCAAGGCCGACCGACAGCGACGCGCCGGCAATATAGACGAGCTCGTCGGCCGCCGATTCGAAGGCGAAGGCGGTGTTGAGTTCTGGACGGTCGCGGAAAAGCTCGGTCCAGCGGGCGCGCAGCATGGCGGGCATGCTGGGCATGGCAGCGGCAAGCAGCGCGGAGGCAAACAGCGTCCAGATCGGCCAGCCCTGGTTTGCCGCGGCAATCAGCGTGAGGAAGGCGACGACGGAGACGATAGTGGTTGGCGTCAGCACGGCCGACTGGCCGTAGCGGTCGACCGCGCGGGAGATTTGCGGGGCGATGAGGGCGTTGGTCAGCGCATAGGTCGCCGAAACGGCGCCGGCGAGCCAGTATTCACCATGGGTCTGCGACAGCATGGCGACGATGCCGATCGGCGCCATGGCGATGGGAAGGCGGGCGAGGAAGCCGGCGGCGGAGAACCCCTTGGTTCCCGGTACGCTGAAAATTTCCTTGTACGGGTTGGACATGGCCTGCTCCTGTAAACGGGCGGTTCCACCACTTACATACGTGGCGTATGTTTAGGAAATAGTTGCATACGAGGCGTATGTCAAATAAAATACGCGACGTATGTGAATAGGAGATGCCATGCGCAAGCCGCGCGAGGAAATGATCGCCGAAACAAGGGCAAAGCTGATCGCCGCCGGCCGCCAGGCCTTCGGCGCCGTCGGCTATGCCGATGCATCCATGGATGATTTTACCGCAAGCGCCGGGCTGACGCGCGGCGCGCTCTACCATCATTTCGGCGACAAGAAGGGGCTGCTCCAGGCCGTGATGGGTGAAATCGATTCGGAAATGACGGTGCGGCTCAATCGCATCTCGGCGGCCGCGCCCAACCGCTGGCAGGGTTTTGTCGACGAGTGCGTCGCCTATATCGAAATGGCGCTGGAGCCGGAAATCCAGCGCATCATGTTCCGCGACGGGCCGGCGGTGCTGGGCGACGTCTCGCAATGGCCGACGAGCCGCGGCTGTATCGCCGCACTCAGCCGCAGCATCGACCAGCTGAAGGCGGCGGGAACGATGGCCGAGATCGACACCGAAGCCGCCGCCCGCTTGATCAACGGCGCCAGCAGCCATGCGGCGCTTTGGATCGCCAACTCGGACGATCCGGAAGACACCTCGAAGCGTGCGGTGCGCGGCTTCCGAACCGTGCTGGACGGCCTGCGCGCGAAAGCGTGAGGCCCGTCAGGAGCCCGCCGAAGCTTCCTTGAGTTCGGAGGCATTGGTGCCGATCGTCATCGTGTTGCCGCGCCAGTCGATGGTGCCGCCGATCCAGGCGCGCAGCCAGATGGCCGGCATCATCATATCGCGCGCCATCATCGCCGGCACGGACCAGCGCGACAGATGCCAGCCCTTGGCGCGCGCCAGGGCGAGTTCCGGCAGGTAGATGCCGGCAAGCACCATGAAGACGGTCGGCAGGAGCGTCAGGTCGCCCAGCGCGACGGCGGCGAGCGCAAGCAGCAAGGGCGGCAGCACGCCCAGCAGAATTTCCGGCGCGAAGAAGCTCGGAAAGGTGACTCGGCGCAGGCGCGACCAGCGGGCCTGGCGTGACCAAATCTCCTGTTCGGTGCGGTGGCCGAGCGGCTGCTCGAACGGGGCGGAGACGAGATGGACTTTCAGGCCGAGCCGGTTCACCAGCTTGGTAGAGGCGGCGTCTTCGGCGATCTCTGCATTCAGCGCATGGATGCCGCCGTTCGCATCGAGCATCGGCTTGTACCACAGCATGCTCTTGCCCTGCGCGAAGCCCAGCCCGAGGGCCTCGCCGGCATATTGCCAGCGCGCCTGCTGGGTATTGAGGAACATGCATTCCACCTCCGCCCAGAAACCCTCCGGCCGCGAGCCGAGCGGCGTGGAGCAGACGAGGCCGGAATCACTGCGCCAGCTGCCCATGAGATGCTGGATGTAGTCGGGCGGCATCAGCACGTTGGAATCGGCAAGGATCACCCAATCGTATTGCGCGGCCTGCCAGCCCTTCACGCAATTGTTGAGTTTCGGATTGGCGCTGATGCGGTCGTCGCCGATGAGGATGCGCATCGCGATTTCGGGATGGGCGGCGGCGGTCTTTTCGATGAGCGGGATGATCGGATCGTTGCCGTGGGCGACGCAGAACAGCAGCTCATAACGCGGCCAGGAGAGACGGAAGGCCCGCTCCAGCGTTTCGCCGGTAAAATTCTCGATGCCTCGGACGGGAATGACGATGGAGACCGGCGGCTTCTTGCGCAGGTCCGGCGGCGGTGCGCCCAGGGCATCCAGCCGTCTGCCGGCAATGAGGATGCTCGCGAGATTGGTCGCGATGAGAGCGCCCGAAGCAAGGGCGAAGGCCTGGGCCATGTCCATTCACGCAGTCTCCGAAAGGCGCCACGATTTCAGGCGGCGGCGGGGGTGCATTCACGCGCGAAGGAACACCATTGTCATATGACAGGGGAATGACGGCAGGATGTCGAGACGTTTACGGAAGGGGAAGACCCCTCTCTAAGTCCCTCCCCACAAAGGGGGAGGGACTTATCTTGCGGCACACTCGGCGGACAGGATTTGCAGGAAAAGCAAGCTGCTAGCCTTCCCGACTTATGGGGGCGATGCCGGCAGGCAGAGAGGATCTTTGGGCTTAAAGGCTTCCCGCTCAGGCGAGGTATTCCGCCGTCGTCGTGACCTTGCCGTAGCCGAATTCCAGCGCCGACATGATGGTGGCGTGCACCTGGGCGGCCGGCACGACCGAATCGCCGAAAGCCTTGTCGCGCGTGGCGCAGGCATCGTGCACCACCGTCAGGTCATAACCGAGATCGGCGGCGGCGCGGGCGGTGGCGTCGATGCAGACGTCGCTCATTGCTCCCAGAACGACGACCTCGTTGATGCCGCCGGCCTTCAGCGTGTCCTGAAGGACGGTGTCGCGGAAGGAGTTGGGGTAGTTCTTGATGACGACGGCATCTCCAGCCTCCGGCTTCACCGCGGCAATCGGCTCGATGCCATCCGTATTCGGCGCAAAGAGCGGCGAATCGGCTTCCAGCGAGACGTGATGGACATGGACGATCGCGTCGCCGCGGCTGCGGGCGGCCGCGACGACGCGGGCGGCGTTGTCGGCGGCGGCGTCGATGCCTTCGAGTGCGAAGCTGCCGGTGGCGAGATAATCCTTCTGGAGATCGACAATGATGACGGCGCGTTTGCTCATGGAAAAATCCTTCCTCGTTGGTGTCATGGACATTCTTCCTCCATCCTGCCATCTCTCGCCATTGGCGATACCGACATAATCAAGGGTGAAAGTGACATGGTCTCCTCAGCCGAAATCGGAGTGGTGATCTATCCCGGCGCGCAGATGGCGGCCGTGCTGGGCATGACGGACCTCTTCAATTCGGCGACCCATATGGCGCAGAGGAAATGCGGGGCGGGCGCGAAGATCCGCGTCAGCCATTGGCGGCTGGAGGACGGCAAGCCGGTCAGGACGGATGCCAGCGCAACGCCGGATACGGCAGCGCGGCCGGCCGTGCTGGTGCTGCCACCGGCGCTTGGCGATCCGATCCTGTGCGAGGAGGCGGCGCCCTTTGCCGTCTGGCTGCGCGATTGCCACGCGTCGGGCATCCAGCTCGCCTCGATCTGCGCCGGGGCCTTCCTGCTTGGCGAGACAGGCCTGCTTTCCGGCCGCACGATCACCACCAACTGGGTTATCGCCGAAACCTTCGAGGTGCGCTTTCCCGACGTGACCGTCGATACGGACCGCCTGCTCAGCGAGGACGGCGATATCGTCACGGCCGGCGGCGTGATGGCCTGGGTCGATCTCGGGCTGAAACTGATCGACCGCTTTCTCGGGCCGACGATCATGCTGGAGGTTGCCCGGCAGTTCGTCGTCGATCCGCCCGGCCGCGAGCAGCGCTATTACAGCACCTTCTCGCCGCGCCTGCTGCATGGCGATGCGGCCATTCTGAAAGTGCAGCATTTCCTTCAGGCAAACGAGGCGCGGGAAACCGCGATCGATGTGCTGGCCGCGCAGGCAGGGCTGGAGGAGCGGACGTTTCTGCGGCGCTTCCGCAAGGCGACGGGGCTGACGACCTCGGATTACTGCCAGCGGCTGCGCGTCGCCAAGGCGCAGGAGCTGCTGCAGTTCACCACACGCTCGGTGGACAGCGTCGCGGTGGATGTCGGCTACAACGATCCCGGTGCCTTCCGGAAAGTCTTTGCCCGCATCGTCGGGCTGACGCCTGGCGAGTATCGCAAGCGCTTCCGGTCCTGATCATTCAGGCCGCGTGCGGTTGCGCACCACAGTGACGGTGCAGGGCGCATGCGCCGCCACCTCGCCGGAGACGCTGCCGAGCATCGAGCGCATGGCCGATTCGGCGCGTGCGCCCATCACGATATGGTCGACATGGTTTTCGCGGGCATAGGCGAGGATGGCATCGGCCGGCGAAACGGCCTCCAGCACATGGAAGGTAATGCCGCCGCCGGGTGTCGGCAGGCCCGTCGACCAGGTTCGCAGTTCCACCAGCCGCATGACATGCTTGTTGCGGCCTTCCTCGTCGAGCGAGGTATCGAGCGCAATGCGATTGATCTTCAGCACGTTGAGGCAGGCGATGCGGGCGTCCGGCGTGTTTTCGATGATGCGCGCGACCGTTCGGCGCTTCGCCTCGTCCAGCTCCGGCGTGCTGTTCGAAAGGTTGATCGCGACGGCGACGATCGGCGCATTGGCAAGCTGTGCTTCCGCCGTCTGCGGCTTCACGGTCTCGATCGGCACCGGATTGAAGCGACGGCGCAGCACGGTGCCGAAGGTGTCACGCTTCATCTTCTCCGCCCGTGTGGTGAGCTTGACGGCGGACAGGTCCTGCAGGTCGAGCGTGAGCTGTGCCGCACTCGGATAGCGCCATGCGGGGTTTACCTCCAGGCAGCGCAGGATGATTTCCTGTAGCGCGAGTGGGATTGCGCCATTGCGGGCGCGGGGTGGCAGCGGATCGCGCCAGAGCCGGCGTTTCAGGCCCTTGAGCCGCTGCGGATCGCCGAAGGGGCGCTCGCCGGTCGCGAAGAAATAGAGCATGACGCCGAGCGCGAAGAGGTCGCTGCGGAAATCGCTGCGCGTGCCGAGCACCTGTTCGGGCGCCATATAGGGCGCGGTGCCGTAGGGCAGACGGAACTGCTCGTCCATCAGGTCCGGCAGGTGGATGTGGCGGGCAAGGCCATAGTCGATCAGCACGGCCTCGCCGCTTTCGCGGAACATCACATTGGAGGGCTTGAGATCGAGATGCACGACATGCTGCCGGTGCAGCGAATCGAGCGCGACCGCGACCTTTGCGCCGATGGCGGCGACCTCCTCGGGCGACAGCGGCAGGCGTTCGAGCAGCGGATAGAGCGATGTGCCGGGCAGGCGCTTCATGACGATATAGGGCAGGGTGGCAAAATCGCCGTTGGCGACGAAGCGCGGCACATGCGGGCCGGTAAGGCGCGGGAGGATCATCTGCTCCATCTCGAAGCCGACGATGGCTGCGGGATCGTCGCCCTCGCCGATGACCGGCACCTTCATCAGGATCGGGCAATCGATATCCGGGCGGGAAACCTGCCAGATGCGCGCCATGCCGCCATTGTGCGCGATGGCCTCGATGAGGAAACCGTCGATCACGTCGCCGGGTTTCAGCCGTCCCGTCACCATCAGCGGCCCTCGAACAATCGCTCGGCCAGCGAGACGGGCAGGTCGGCGGCGCGAATCTTGCCCGCAGCCGTCGCGATATCATAGGCGGCGCGCAGGAAACGCAGCTCGGCGCTCTCCGTGTCGTAGAGCGCGAAGGCGGCGCAGGGATTGCCGTCGCGCGGCTGGCCGACGGCGCCCATCACGGCAAGCCAGCGGCGCTGCGGCAGAAGCGGCACGGGCGTCGCCGCCACCGGGCGGAAATGCGTGACCTTTCCGCCGGGGGCCGTGCAGTAGAGCGCCGGCTTGTGCACGTGGCCGCAGAAGCTGACCCGCGCCTCGCAGGCACCGAGATGCAGGCCGGCATCGCTGGCATCGAGCACATAATTCCAGTCGGAAGGTGCGCTGGCATCCGCATGCACGAAGAGGCAATCGCCCTCGCGTGCCTTGAGCGGCAGGGCGGCGAGGAAGGCGCGGGCATCGGCGCCCAGCTGCCGGCGCGTCCATTCGAGCGCCATCGTCGCGGTCGGGTTCATGGTGACGGAGGCATTGGAGATGGCGTCGTCATGGTTGCCGCGCAGCACGATCGCGCCTGATTCCGCCAGCGACTTTGCCATCTCGACACACCATTCGGGATCCGCGCCATAGCCGACGATATCGCCGAGCACGATGAAGCGCTCCGCGCCGGCGGCCTGCGCTGTCGCCAGCACCGCCTCGAAGGCTTCGCGGTTGCCGTGGATATCGGAGAGAATGGCGAGCAGCATGGGCGTCCTGATGGTTGCAGGTGCCGAGCATAGCGCGCCTTGCCGCATGCTGCCATTCAACGGAAGAGGAATATCACGCAGCCGAATCGCGTTCGGTCACGGCTTTTCGAAGGCAAAAAGATCCGCATCGGCATCGCCTTGGCCGGCAATGTCGGCGGAGACGATTTCGGCAGCGATCTGGCTGAAGGTGATGCCGTTGCCGCCAAACCCCATGACGGCGAAGACGTTTGGATGCTTCGGCACCCGGCCGATCAGCGGCAGGCCGGTGCGGGTAATGCCGAAGGGCGCTGCCCAGACGTGATCCGGCTCCGGCAGCGTGACGCCGAGCAGGGCGCCGGCCTTTCGCCGGATGGTTTTGGCCTTTTGCCGGAGCTTCGTGGCCGAGGCATAGGCATCCTCGCTGGCCTCGTCCTCGCCGCCGGCGATCAGCCGTCCGTCGCGCGTGCGGCGCAGATAGAGATAGGGATCGGCCCCTTCCCAGATGATGCACTCCTTGAGCCAGTCCGGCAGGGTCGTATCGGGTGGCGTGGAGAGCGCCCAGGTGGAGACGATGGCGTGGTTTTCGTTGGCGACGGCTTCGTGAAATTCGTAGCCGGAGCAGAAGACGGCATGGCGGGCCGCGAGGATCCGGCCATCAGACGTTGCGAGAAAGACTTCGTCGGCCGTCGCGTGGAGATCGGTGATCTCCAGCGGGCTGACCACCTCGACGCCCCGTCCCATCGCCGCACGCAGGATGCCGGCGGCCATCTGGGCGGGATTGGCGGAAGCGGAGATGTCGCTGAGGATCGCGCCGGTGCGATCCAGACCGAAACGCTCGGCAAGCGTCGCGGCATCGAGGAAATCCGATTCGATCGCCGCCGCATGGCGGGCTCCCACTTCCGACCGCAGCGCGCGCTGGCCGTAGGCGTCGCCGGCGAGAAACAGGGTTTTCTTGCGCTCGAAGCCGCAGGAAATTCCAAGGTCGGTGACGATCTGCGAGAGTTCTTCCACCGCGCGGGCGGAGCGTTGCCAGGCGCGGCGGGCATTGGCCTCGCCGATCATGTCCGCCAGCCTGTGCAGGGGAATATCGATCTCATGCTGGATCATCGCGGTGCTGGCGAGCGTGCTGCCATGCACGGGCTTGCGCCGGTCGACGACGAGCACGCGGCGCTTTCCGTCCGCCAGCGCGTGCGCCATCAGTGCCCCGGAAATGCCGGCGCCGATGATGATGACGTCGTAATCGCGCGCGGTGGGCGCTTGATGCAGGCGAAGCGACAGGCGTGGCGTGTCGGCCCAAAGCGGGCGGGATGCGTGCAGGGCGCGCTGGCGGGTGATGTCGCGGGAGGTGGGAATGGCGGGCTCCGGAGCAGAATGTCGGCTCGAAATGGCCGGGAGCGGGAAAAGTTCCCGCTATAGCCCGCCGACGCCATGCGCGCTTGCATTGCGGGCGGAAAGCATGCAAAGCACGGGGCGCCTGAAACACGACCGGATTTTTCGCCATGACCGTGCGTTCGAGAACGCCCCGCCCGATCGACCATCTGGTGCTGCCGGTGTCCGATCTCGGTGTTGCCCGTGACCGGCTGACGGCGCTCGGCTTCACCGTCGCCAAGGACGCCCGCCATCCCTTCGGTACGGAAAACTGTTGCGTCTTTCTGTCCGACGGCAGCTATCTGGAACCGCTCGGCATTGCCAATCGCGAGGAGTGCGAGGAAGCGGCACGCGAGGGCAACGCCTTCATCGCCCGCGACCAGGCCTTCCGGTTTCGCCGCGGCATCGAGGGCTTCTCCGGCATCGCCATGGCGACGAACGATGCCCTCGACGATAACAGGCGCTACGCGGCGGCCGGCCTTTCCGGCGGTTCGGTGCTCGAATTTTCCCGCGACATGCTGCTGCCCGACGGCACTTCGGCGACCGGCAGCTTCCGGCTCGCCTTCGCCGCCGACCTGCGCAGCCCCGATTTCTTCTTCTTCGCCTCGCAGCGCGTCCAGCCGCTGCCGTCCGACCGCAAGGCGCTGGAAACCCACGAGAACGGGGTTGTCGCGTTGGCCGAGGTCATCCTGTCGGAACAGAACCCGACCGATTTCCAGTATCTTGTGCAGGAGGCGGCCGACGAGCGCGAGGTCGAGGCGCTGTCCTTCGGCATGTCCGTCGAGACGCCGCGCGGCCGCATCACGGTTCTGAACGATGCGGGACTTGAAGGTTTCTACGGTATCGCGCCGGTGGCCGGTGCGGACCGCGGCCTCAAGGGGCGGGCGGTGGTGTTCAAGGTGGCGAGCCTTGATGCGTGTCAGCGCGCACTTACCTTACACGGCGTGACGTTCCAGATGCGTGAAAACCGTATCGTGGTGCCGCCGGCGCCCGGTCAGGGCGTCCATTTTGTCTTCGGAGAATAAGATGCAAACAAATTCGACCGTCATCGTCGGCGATGGGCCGAAGAAGGTCACCTTCTCGCAGACCGCGCGCTTCTCGCTGATCGCCGGCCCCTGCCAGATGGAAAGCCGCGACCATGCCTATATGATGGCCGGCGCGCTGGTCGAAATGACCGACAAGCTCGGCATCGGCCTCGTCTACAAGTCGTCCTTCGACAAGGCGAACCGCACCTCGCTTTCAGGCAAGCGCGGCATCGGCCTGGAGAAGGCGCTGGAAATCTTCGCCGACCTCAAGAAGGATTTCGGCTTTCCCGTCGTGACGGACATTCATACGGAAGAGCAGTGCGGCATCGTCGCCAAGACCGTCGACATGCTGCAGATCCCGGCCTTCCTGTCGCGCCAGACCGACCTGCTCGTCGCCGCCGCCAAGACCGGCCGCGTCATCAACGTCAAGAAGGGCCAGTTCCTTGCCCCCTGGGACATGAAGAACGTGCTGGCAAAATTCACCGACAGCGGCAACCCGAATGTCATGCTCTGTGAGCGTGGCGCTTCCTTCGGCTACAACACGCTGGTCTCTGACATGCGCTCGCTGCCGATCATGGCCTCGCTCGGCGCGCCCGTCGTCTTCGACGCGACCCATTCCGTGCAGCAGCCGGGCGGGCAGGGCGGTTCGTCCGGCGGTGACCGCAAGTTCGTCGAGACGCTGTCGCGCGCGGCGATTGCCGTCGGCATTGCCGGCCTCTTCGTCGAGACCCATGAGGATCCCGACAATGCGCCGTCCGATGGTCCCAACATGGTGCATCTGAAGGACATGCCGCGGCTTCTGGAAAAGCTGGTCGCCTTCGACGATATCGCCAAGGCATAAGACATTTCAAACGGATGACACGAAGGCGTGTCATCCGTTTTTTCTTGGGCGGCAACGCCATTGTAATTTCTGCATCGTCGATTAAAAGTGGATTTTAATCGATTAATAAACCCCGAACCAGGACGATATCCATGACTGCTATCATCGACATCATCGGCCGCGAGATTCTCGACAGCCGCGGCAACCCCACCGTCGAAGTGGACGTGCACCTCGAGGATGGCAGCTTCGGCCGCGCGGCCGTTCCCTCGGGCGCCTCGACCGGCGCGCACGAAGCCGTCGAACTGCGCGACGGCGGCAAGCGCTACCTCGGCAAGGGTGTCGAAAATGCCGTCGCCGCCGTCAACGGCGAAATCTTCGAAGCGATCGGCGGCCTCGAGGCTGAAGACCAGATCGCCGTCGACCAGACGATGATCGAGCTGGACGGCACACCGAACAAGGCCCGCCTCGGCGCCAACGCCATCCTCGGCGTGTCGCTCGCCGTCGCCAAGGCTGCTGCCGAAGCCGCCAACCTGCCGCTCTTCCGCTATGTCGGCGGCCCGAACGCCCGCGTCCTGCCGGTGCCGATGATGAACATCATCAATGGCGGCGCCCACGCCGACAACCCGATCGACTTCCAGGAATTCATGATCGTTCCCGTCGGCGCCGACAACATCCGCGACGCCGTGCGCATGGGCTCGGAAGTGTTCCACACGCTGAAGAAGCAGCTCGCTGCCGATGGCCACAACACGAACGTTGGTGATGAGGGCGGCTTCGCGCCGGGTCTCGCTTCGGCGCCGGCCGCACTCGACTTCATCATGAAGTCGATCGAGAAGGCCGGCTACCGTCCGGGCGAAGATATGCATATCGCGCTCGACTGCGCTTCGACCGAGTTCTTCAAGGATGGCAAGTACGTTCTGGAAGGCGAAGGCCGCACGCTGGAGCCGGAAGCCATGGCCGAATACCTGGCGGAGCTCGCCGCCAAGTATCCGATCTTCTCGATCGAGGACGGCATGGCCGAGGATGACTGGGACGGCTGGAAGTCGCTGACCGACAAGATCGGCAAAAAGGTGCAGCTCGTCGGCGACGACCTGTTCGTCACCAACTCGGCCCGCCTGCGCGACGGCATCAAGATGGGCGTTGCCAACTCGATCCTCGTCAAGGTCAACCAGATCGGCTCGCTGTCGGAAACGCTCGACGCCGTCGAGACTGCCCACAAGGCAAGCTATTCCGCCGTCATGTCGCACCGCTCGGGCGAGACGGAGGATTCGACGATTGCCGATCTGGCGGTCGCCACCAACTGCGGCCAGATCAAAACCGGCTCGCTTGCCCGCTCCGACCGTACCGCCAAGTACAACCAGCTGATCCGCATCGAGGAACTGCTGGGCGCCCAGGCCAAGTATGCCGGCCGTGGTATCCTGCGCGGCTGATCGAAAAACAGTTTTTCCGAAATGGCGAAACCCGCGTCGAGAGGCGCGGGTTTTGTTTTTTTAGGGTGTGAGCATAGGCGCTAACGGTATGCGCTATGCCTGCTTTTTCCATGCAGCATCTGTCGTGCGGCTTGAATCCTCGGCTCAAGGCCGAGGATGACGGAGGGGAGATCTGTGGGAGGAAGGCAGATTCGTGCGGATGAGAGAGGCAAGGTTCGCTCGGGTGATGATGAGGATGGAGGCGAAGGGCGAGGGACTTTTAATTGCGCTTTTCGGCATGCCATGCGGGTGCTTTAATCCCGTCGCCTCTCTTCTTTCGTCATCCTCGGGCTTGACCCGAGGATCCACGCTCCGAATGCCGCCTTGCTCCTTTCGTCCGCGCGTCGCAGGCTTTTTCCCGCCCCGCCCATCATGGTCAATGATCGGTTAACCCCTTGGCGCTAGTATAAAATCCGTATTGCGTATCGGGGCACGTGCATGTGGACCAAACATCATAAGAAGCGGAAATTCGGGCGGCTGACGCTGCCGGTAATTACAGTCGCATTCCTTTCCTACTTCGGTTATCATTCCATCCATGGCGACTTAGGTCTGCGCGGAATGGAGGATTTCGAGCGACAGAGAGTGGAACGGCAGGCGCGTCTGGACGTGCTCGTGCGGCAGCGCCAGATCCTGGAAAAAGAGGTAGCTCTGATGAGCGATGGTTCGCTCGAGCGTGACATGCTCGACGAGAAAGCGCGCTCTTATCTCAACATGTCCAGGGCCGACGAAATCGTCATTTTCCACTGATAAGGTCGATTAACCGAAATCAAGTTAATCGTAAATATGCCTTACTAATCAGTGGCTTGCCGAGAATATAAGCCATGCATTTATAGCATTGCTACGATGGGCATTCTTCCCTATGGTTTCGTCAAAAGGGCAAACATAGGGAGGAACCGATGGCTCCGCGTAAGATCGCGTCCACGTCCAGCCGCAAGATTGCGGCAAAGCCTGCGAAGAAAGACTTCAACGGCGGCACGATTGCCGACTTTTCCAAGGAAGACGACCTGAAAGCCTATCGCGAGATGCTGTTCATCCGGCGTTTCGAGGAAAAGGCCGGCCAGCTCTACGGCATGGGCTTCATCGGCGGCTTCTGTCATCTTTACATCGGCCAGGAAGCCGTCGTGGTCGGCATGCAGCTGGCGCTGAAGGAAGGCGACCAGGTTATCACCGGTTACCGCGACCACGGCCACATGCTGGCTTGCGGCATGAGCGCGCGCGGCGTGATGGCCGAACTGACCGGGCGTCGCAGCGGCCTTTCCAAGGGCAAGGGCGGCTCTATGCACATGTTCTCCAAGGAGAAGCATTTCTACGGCGGCCACGGCATCGTCGGCGGCCAGGTGTCGCTCGGCACGGGCCTTGCCTTCTCCAACCGCTATCGCGGCAATGACAACGTCTCGCTGACCTATTTTGGCGATGGCGCGGCCAACCAGGGCCAGGTCTACGAAAGCTTCAACATGGCCGCTCTCTGGAAGCTGCCTGTCATCTACATCATCGAGAACAACCGCTACGCCATGGGCACCTCGGTTTCGCGCGCCTCGGCCCAGACGAATTTCTCCGAGCGCGGCACCTCCTTCGGCATTCCGGGCTACCAGGTCGACGGCATGGACGTCCGCGCCGTGAAGGCTGCGGCCGACGAGGCCGTCGAGCACTGCCGCTCCGGCAAGGGCCCGATCATTCTCGAAATGCTGACCTACCGCTATCGCGGTCATTCGATGTCCGACCCGGCGAAGTACCGCTCGAAGGACGAAGTGCAGAAAATGCGCTCCGAGCATGACCCGATCGAGCAGGTGCGCGCGCGCCTTCTGGAAAAGGGCTGGGCCAGCGAAGACGATCTCAAGCAGATCGACAAGGACATCCGTGACATCGTCGCCGACAGCGCCGATTTCGCGCAGGCCGATCCGGAGCCGGATGCATCCGAACTCTACACCGACATCCTGCTGTAATCCGGGGAGGGACACCAATGCCAATCGAGATTCTCATGCCCGCCCTGTCTCCGACCATGGAAGAGGGTACGCTCTCCAAATGGGTCAAGAACGAGGGTGACACCGTCAAGTCCGGCGACGTGATCGCCGAAATCGAAACCGACAAGGCGACGATGGAAGTCGAAGCCGTCGATGAAGGCGTGATCGGCAAGATCCTGGTCGCTGCCGGCACCGAAGGCGTCAAGGTCAACACGGCCATTGCCGTGCTGCTGCAGGACGGCGAAAGCGGCGATGCGGTTGCGACCCCGAAGGCCGCCGCTGCCGAAAAGCCGGCGGAAGCGCCGGCATCGGCTGCTGCCGCACCGGCCGCCGCTGCCGCGCCCGTTCCGGCGCAGCCGAAGGGCGAAGTCGCCGCCGATCCGGATATTCCGACCGGCACCGAAATGGTAATGACGACCGTGCGCGAAGCGCTGCGCGACGCCATGGCCGAGGAAATGCGCCGCGACGCCGACGTGTTCGTCATGGGCGAAGAGGTGGCCGAGTACCAGGGCGCCTACAAGATCACCCAGGGCCTTCTGCAGGAATTCGGTGACCGCCGCGTCGTCGATACGCCGATCACCGAACACGGCTTTGCCGGCCTCGGCGTCGGCGCGGCGATGACGGGCCTGAAGCCCATCGTCGAGTTCATGACGTTCAACTTTGCCATGCAGGCGATCGACCACGTCATCAACTCCGCCGCCAAGACGCTCTACATGTCGGGCGGCCAGATGGGTGCCCCGATCGTCTTCCGCGGCCCGAACGGTGCTGCTGCCCGCGTTGGCGCCCAGCATTCGCAGTGCTATGCCGCCTGGTACAGCCACGTGCCCGGCCTCAAGGTCGTCATGCCCTATACGGCAGCCGACGCAAAGGGTCTTCTCAAGGCGGCGATCCGCGACCCGAACCCGGTCATCTTCCTTGAAAACGAAATCCTTTACGGCCAGAGCTTCGAAGTGCCGAAGATGGACGATTTCGTGCTGCCGATCGGTAAGGCGCGCATCCACAAGAAGGGCAACGACGTCACCGTCGTCTCCTTCGGTATCGGCATGACCTATGCTCTCAAGGCGATCGCGGAACTCGAGAAGGACGGCATCGACGTCGAACTGATCGATCTGCGCACCATCCGTCCGATGGACCTGCCGACGATCATCGAATCGGTCAAAAAGACCGGCCGCCTCGTCGTCGTGGAAGAAGGCTTCCCGCAGTCTTCCGTCGGCACCGAAATCGCGACCCGCGTCATGCAACAGGCCTTCGACTATCTCGATGCGCCGATCCTGACGATCGCCGGCAAGGACGTTCCGATGCCCTACGCCGCGAACCTCGAAAAGCTGGCGCTTCCGAACGTCGGCGAAGTCGTCCAGGCGGTCAAAACCGTCTGCTACAAATAAAGGGAGGGTTAGCGTATGCCGATCAACATTACGATGCCGGCCCTGTCCCCAACCATGGAAGAGGGCAATCTTGCCAAGTGGCTCGTCAAGGAAGGCGACACCGTGAAATCCGGTGACGTCATTGCCGAGATTGAGACCGACAAGGCGACGATGGAAGTCGAAGCCGTCGACGAGGGCGTCGTTGCCAAGCTCGTCGTTCCCGCCGGTACGGAAGGCGTGAAGGTCAACAGCCTGATCGCCATCCTCGCCGCCGATGGCGAAGATGTGTCCGCCGCCGCTGCGGGCGGCGGTTCGGCCGCTCCGAAGGCGGAAGCCAAGGCTGCCGAAGCACCGAAGGAAGCAGAAAAGCCGGCCGCCGCCGCTCCGGCTCCCGTTGCTGCCGCTCCTGCGGCCGCGCAAAACCATGGTGGCAATGGCCTGTTCTCCTCGCCGCTCGCCCGCCGCATCGCCAAGGACGCCGGCGTCGACATCAAGTCGGTCACCGGTTCCGGCCCGCATGGCCGCGTGGTGAAGGGTGACGTCGAGAAGGCGATTGCCTCCGGCGGTGCCAAGCCCGCCGCTGCCGTAGCGCCGGCTGCTGCTGCATCCGCCGCCCCCGCCGTTGCCCCCAAGGGCATGTCGGAAGAGGCCGTGCTCAAGCTGTTCGAGGCCGGTTCCTACGAGCTCGTGCCGCATGATGGCATGCGCAAGACCATCGCCAAGCGCCTGCAGGAATCCAAGCAGACGATCCCGCATTTCTACGTTTCCGTGGATGTCGAGCTCGATGCGCTTCTGGCCCTTCGTGCCCAGATCAACGGTTCCGCACCGGAGAAGGACGGCAAGCCGGCCTACAAGCTCTCGGTCAACGACATGGTCATCAAGGCCATGGCGCTTGCGCTGCGCGACGTGCCGGATGCCAACGTCTCCTGGACCGACACGAACATGGTCAAGCACAAGCACGCGGATGTCGGCGTCGCCGTCTCCATTCCGGGCGGCCTGATCACGCCGATCATCCGCAGCGCCGAACTGAAGAGCCTGTCGGCCATCTCCAACGAGATGAAGGACCTCGGCAAGCGCGCCAAGGAACGCAAGCTGAAGCCCGAAGAGTACCAGGGCGGCACGACGGCGGTCTCCAACATGGGCATGATGGGCGTTTCGAACTTCGCCGCCGTCGTCAACCCGCCGCATGCGACGATCCTGGCGGTCGGTGCAGGCACGGAGCGCGTCGTGGTCAAGAAGGGGCAGATGGTCATCGTCAACGCGATGACGGTCACGCTCTCCACCGACCATCGCTGCGTGGACGGTGCGCTCGGCGCCGAGCTGCTCGGGGCCTTCAAGCGCTATATCGAAAGCCCGATGGGGATGCTCGTCTGATAGCGGGGTGCGGCCATGAAGACGGTTCTCTGCTACGGCGACAGCCTGACCTGGGGTTACAACGCGGAAACGCTCGACCGGCATGCCTTTGAGGATCGCTGGCCGAGCGTGCTCGCCAAAGCGCTGGGACCCGATGTCACCGTGATCGCGGAGGGCCTCAACGGCCGCACCACCGCCTATGACGACCATCTGGCGGATTGCGACCGCAATGGTGCCCGCATTCTGCCGACCATCCTGCACAGCCACGACCCGATCGACCTCGTCATCCTGTTCCTCGGCGCCAATGACATGAAGCCGACCATCTGCGGCACGGCCTTCGGCGCCGTGCAGGGCATGGAGCGGCTGGCGGAGCTGGTGCGCCATCACGCCTGGTCTTTCAGCGAGGAGGGCGGGCCGGAGGTGCTCATCGTCTCCCCGCCGCCGCTCTGCGAAACCGCCAACACCGCCTTCGCGGCGATGTTTGCCGGCGGTATCGAGCAATCGGCGATGCTGGCGACGCTCTATGCGGACCTGGCGGACGAGATCGGCTGCGGCTTCTTCGATGCCGGCTCGGTTGCGGAAACGACACCGCTCGACGGCGTGCATCTCGATGCGAAGAACACGCGGGCGATCGGCAAGGGTCTCGAGCCGGTCGTGCGCATGATGCTCGGATTGTAACCAAAAAAATCAAGACGCGGCGCTTCGTTCCCGCGCAACAAGTGAGGCAGGAAACGACATGGCTCAGACTTACGACGTCATCGTTATCGGTTCGGGTCCGGGCGGCTATATTGCCGCGATCCGTGCGGCGCAGCTCGGCCTGAAGACAGCCATCGTGGAGCGCGAGCATCTCGCCGGCATCTGCTCCAACTGGGGCTGTATCCCGACCAAGGCGCTGCTGCGCTCGGCCGAAATCTTCCACTATGCCCAGCATCCCGGCGATTACGGCATCAAGATCGAGGGAACGGTGACGCCGGACCTGAAGGCCATCGTCGCCCGCTCGCGCGGCATAGCCCAGCGTATGAACGGCGGCGTCGGCTTCCTGATGAAGAAGAACAAGGTCGACATCATCTGGGGCGAGGCCAAGATCACCAAGCCGGGCGAGATCGTCGTTTCCAAGACGACCAAGGCGATCCAGCAGCCGCAGGCGCCGCTGCCGAAGAATGTTCTTCCGGAAGGCACCTACACCGCCAAGAACATCGTCATCGCCACGGGTGCGCGTCCGCGCGCGCTTCCGGGCATCGAACCCGACGGCAAGCTGATTTGGACCTATTTCGAAGCGATGAAGCCGGAGGAAATGCCGAAGTCGCTCCTCGTCATGGGCTCGGGCGCCATCGGCATCGAATTCGCCTCCTTCTACCGCACGCTGGGCGTCGAGGTGACGGTCGTCGAGGTGATGAAGTCGGTCATGCCGGTCGAGGACGTCGAAATCTCGGCACTCGCCAAGAAGCAGTTCGAAAAGCAGGGCATGAAGATCCATCTGGAGGCCAAGGTGGCCAAGGTGGAGAAGGGCGCCAACTCCATCACCGCCCATGTCGAGATGAAGGACGGCAAGGTCGAGAAGATCACCGCCGACCGCATGATCTCTGCCGTCGGCGTGCAGGCCAATGTCGAGAATATCGGCCTTGAGGCGATCGGCGTGAAGACCGACCGCGGCTTCATCGCCATCGACGGTTACGGCAAGACCAACGTGCCGGGCATCTATGCCATCGGCGACGTCGCCGGCCCGCCGATGCTCGCCCACAAGGCCGAGCACGAGGCCGTCATCTGCATCGAGAAGATCGCCGGCCTGCCGAACGTGCATCCGATGGACAAGTCCAAGATCCCGGGCTGCACCTATTGCCACCCGCAGGTCGCCTCGGTCGGCCTCACGGAAGCCAAGGCCAAGGAACAGGGCCGCGATATCCGCGTCGGTCGCTTCCCCTTCGTCGCCAACGGCAAGGCGATTGCGCTCGGCGAAGACCAGGGTCTGGTCAAGACGATCTTCGACAAGAAGACCGGCGAGCTGCTCGGAGCGCATCTCGTGGGCGCTGAAGTGACTGAGCTGATCCAGGGCTTCGTCATAGCCATGAACCTCGAGACGACCGAGGAGGAGCTGATGCACACGATCTTCCCGCATCCGACGATTTCGGAAACGCTGAAGGAAAGCGTGCTCGATGCCTATGGGCGTGCGCTCAACGCTTGAACGTGCTAAAGCCCGCCTCCACATGAGGCGGGCTCACTTTTTCAGTGTCCGCAAGACAGGCGCGAAAGCCTGCCAGGAAAGTGGAAACGACATGGTCACCATTCTTGATCGCACCAATCCCGGCCCTGACGCCAAGCGGGTGCGCCACCCGGAAAAGGCCAAGCGGCCGGACACGGAAGTGCTGCGCAAACCGGAATGGATCCGCGTCAAGGCGCCGGTTTCCAAGGGCTATCAGGAAACGCGCGATCTGGTGCGCTCGCATAAACTGGTGACGGTCTGCGAGGAGGCGGGCTGCCCGAATATCGGCGAGTGCTGGGACAAGAAGCACGCGACCTTCATGATCATGGGCGAGATCTGCACCCGCGCCTGCGCCTTCTGCAACGTGGCGACGGGCAAGCCCAACGCCCTCGACATGGCGGAACCGGAAAACGTCGCCAAAGCCGTCAAGCAAATGGGGCTGTCGCATGTGGTCATCACCTCGGTGGATCGTGACGATCTTGCCGATGGGGGCGCCGAGCACTTCGAGAAGGTGATCTGGGCCATTCGCGCGGCCTCGCCGCTGACCACGATCGAAATCCTGACACCGGACTTCCTGAAGAAGCCGGGCGCGCTTGAGCGCGTCGTCGCCGCCAAGCCCGACGTCTTCAACCACAATATGGAAACCGTGCCGGGCAATTACCTGACGGTCCGCCCGGGCGCGCGCTACTTCCACTCCGTTCGCCTGTTGCAGCGCGTGAAGGAGCTGGATCCGACCATGTTCACCAAGTCGGGCATCATGGTGGGCCTCGGCGAGGAGCGCAACGAAGTGCTCCAGCTGATGGATGATCTGCGCACCGCCGACGTGGACTTCCTAACCATCGGCCAGTATCTCCAGCCGACCCGCAAGCACCACGCCGTCATGAGCTTCGTGACGCCGGAGGAGTTCAAGTCCTACGAGACCGTCGCCTATGCCAAGGGCTTCCTGATGGTGTCGTCGAGCCCGCTGACGCGCTCCTCGCACCATGCCGGCGATGACTTCGCCCGGCTGAAGGCGGCGCGCGAAAGGCTGGCCCGGAAAACCGCCTAGTTTTCCGTGATTCATGTCCATTTTTGAATCTTGCAAGCTTTATCTGCGGGCTCGGCCTTTCCCAGCGATTGCCGCTGTCGTTTTGGGCATTGCCAGTTCGGTGTTGGCGGAAAGCAATGAGGTCGCGCCTTCGGTGCAGTTTCTTCTGCCCATGGCATCCTTGGTGGCGCTGCTGTTTGTCGGATACACCGCGCTTGTGGATATGTATCGCTATTTAGCCCCGAAAGGCAGGAAGCCGCTCGAAGTGAACTCCACTATCTGGTCATACGTTCTTAGAACATTGGCCATCGGGTTATGTTGGACTGCTCCGTATTTCGCTCTCTTTACTGTCGTTTCTAATTTAAAATTGTCTCCTGCGTTCAACTTGATTCTTCTCCAGATACCATCCGTGCTTCTAAGCAGCCTCGTCTGGAGCATATTCGGTGTTTGGGTCGTCTCAGCGGTCGCTGATGACCCAGAACGACGATTGATTTTCCAACGCACAAAAGGGCCGATAATTTCCACCTTCGGCATACTTGTCTCGATCAATAGCCTGCTGTCCGTTGCATTTGTTTTGTCAAAGATTGCCACACAGCACCTGATCATATCGGCTAGCGCTGCCGTTATCTTTGAGACCTTAGGCGTGTTTCGCGAGATTGTTGTTGCTCCGATACTTATCAACGCATATTTGCGCGACAGTTCGAACATGGCGAGCAGGCCACCGGCAGCTGACGCCGGCCTATAATAGAACAGCGAAGCTGAGAGTATGCAGATGGCACACAACCTTGCGGCCTATGGCCGCGACGTGCAGGTTTGCGTGTTGAAATCGCGCGGCGAGAATGACGCCCTACTTGCAAGACTTGCCGCGGTTCATTAGCTCTCGGCCATGCCCCAGTTCGAAACCCGCCGTCCGGTTCCCCATTCACCCGATGAGATGTATGCCCTCGTCGCCGATGTCGAGCGCTACCCGGAATTCCTGCCGCTCTGCGAGGGGCTTTCCGTGCGCTCGCGCAAGGAGCGCGACGGCAAGGAATTGCTCGTGGCAGACATGACCGTCGGCTACAAGGCGATCCGCGAGACCTTCACCACGCAGGTGCTACTCAACAGGGCAGAGCGGGCGATCGACGTCAAATATATCGACGGGCCGTTCCGTTATCTCGACAACCGCTGGCGCTTCGAGCCGCTGCCGGACGGCGGCTGCTCGGTGCATTTCTTCATCGACTACGAATTCAAGAGCCGCATTCTCGGTGCGCTGATGGGCTCGATGTTCGACCGGGCCTTCCGCATGTTCACCGAGGCGTTTGAAAAGCGCGCCGACGCGATCTATGGCGGCACGGCCTCAACCGGCTGATATTTCGACCAGCATTTCCAGTGCGGTGCGCACGGTCGCAAGCCTGACGGCATTGCGGCCGATATCGCCGTAGCGCATTTCCCGATGCAGTGTCTCATGCCCGGTGCGCGCGGCGGCGAGGTGGACGAGGCCGACGGGTTTTTCCTCCGTGCCGCCGCCGGGGCCGGCGATGCCGGTTACGGCAATCGAGATATTGGCGCCGGAATTGCCGATGGCGCCCTGTGCCATTTCCAGCGCGGTCGGGCGCGAGACGGCGCCGTGCGCCTTCAGCGTCGCATTGGCGACGCCGATCATTTCGCGCTTGGCCTCGTTGGAATAGGTAACGAAACCGCGGTCGAAGACGCCCGACGAGCCGGGAATTTCCGTGATCGCGCCAGCGATCAGCCCTGCGGTACAGGATTCGGCGGTGGCGATCAGCAGCTTCTTCTCGGTGAAATCGGCAACGATGCTGCGGGCGGTCTCTTCGATATCCTCAGGCCAGAAGCTCATGCGTCGATTCCCTTGTAAACGACAGTAGCGGTGGCGATGGCGGCAATGCCTTCGCGGCGGCCGATGAAGCCGATCTTCTCGTTGGTCGTCGCTTTCACCGAGCAGCGGTCGATGGAGATGCCGAGGAAGTCCGAGAGATTCCGGCGCATAGCCTCCCGGTGCGGGCCGACCTTCGGCGCCTCGGCGATCAGCGAGACGTCGGCATTCATGATCGTGCCGCCGTTCGCGCGCACTATTGCTGCTGCATGTTCGAGGAAGATGCGCGAGGCGGCACCCTTCCATTGCATGTCCGACGGCGGGAAATGATCGCCGATATCGCCGGCGCCGCAGGTTGCGAGCAGGGCGTCGGTGAGGGCGTGCAGCGCGACGTCGGCGTCGGAATGGCCCGAGAGTTTCTGGTCGTGCGGGATGAAGAGGCCGCAGAGCGTCACGCCATCGCCCTCGACGAGCTGGTGCACATCGTAGCCGTTTCCGGTGCGCACATCCGGGAGCCCGTGCGAGAGGCGCTGGTCGGCCATGGCGATATCCTTCTGCAATGTAAGCTTGACGTTACCGGCGCTGCCTTCGACCAGATGCACGCGCACACCTGCCCATTCGGCGATCGAGGCGTCGTCGGTGAAATCCGTGCGGCCGGAGGCGGCCGCGCGGCGGTGCGCTTCGAGGATGGTCGCGAAGTGGAAGGACTGCGGCGTCTGCGCAGCAAACAGGCCGGAGCGCGAGACGGTTTCCGCGACATTGCCGTTGGCGTCGGCGCGCTTCAGCGTATCGGCGACCGCGACGGCGGGCAGGACGGCGCGGGCGCCGTGGCTGAAGGCGGCAAGGGTGCGTTCCAGGATGGCAGGCTCGACGAAGGGGCGCACGGCATCCTGGATGAGCACGTGGCTGATCTCGTCCTTCGCCAGCACTTCGAGACCGGCAAGCACGGATTGCTGGCGGGTCGCGCCGCCATGGACGACGGTGAGGCGGTCGCCGGCGGGCAGGGTGTTTTCGCGTGCCATATCGAACAAGGCCGCGTCATCGGGATGTATCACGACCACGATACGCCGGGCGGGCTGCCAATTGACAAAGAGATCGAGCGTATGGGAGATGACCGGCCTTCCGCCGATGCGGCGGTATTGCTTGGGGCCTTCGGCATGGCTGCCGGCCCGCTCGCCGCGACCGGCGGCTACGATCACCACACCGCAGGAATGCGCATTTTCCGCCTGCATTTCGGTCATCGACCTCCCGTTTCAAAGCGTTTTGAGGTGGTTTAGCCGGAAGGATGCCGCAATTCCAGCGCTGTCAGGAAAAATGCGGGTGCGCAGGATTGCGGCTTGGCAAGAACGACAATGATGGCTAAAAATAGTGCAGAGACATGACCTGCTTGAAAGATGAGCATTTGACGATCCCCGCTCTGTCGGCACCGCTGGCGATCCGAAACCAGACCCTGCGCAACCGCGTGGTGCTGGCGCCGATGTCGGGCGTCACGGACCTGCCGTTCCGCGATCTCGCCTGGCGTTTTGGCGCGGGACTGGTGGTGACGGAGATGGTGGCAAGCCGGGAGCTGGCGCTGAATGCGCGGGAAAGCTGGTCGCGCATCCGCAATTGCGGAATCGCGCCGCATATGGTGCAGCTCGCCGGCCGCGAGGCGCACTGGATGGCGGAAGCCGCCAGGATCGCCGAAGGCGAGGGCGCCGATATCATCGACATCAATATGGGCTGCCCCGCCAAGAAGGTGATCGGCGGCTATTCCGGTTCGGCGCTGATGCGCGATCCCGACCATGCGCTCGGGCTGATCGAGGCGACGGTCAATGCGGTGACGGTGCCGGTCACGGTGAAGATGCGGCTTGGCTGGGACCATGATTCGCTGAACGCCCCGCATATCGCCGCCCGCGCCGAGGCGGCGGGTGCCGCGATGATCACCGTGCATGGCCGCACGCGCATGCAGTTCTACGAGGGCAAGGCGGATTGGGACGCGATCCGTGCGGTGCGCGACGTGCTGTCGATCCCCCTCGTCGCCAATGGCGATGTCGAGACATCGGAGGATGCCGCGGAAATCCTGCGCCGTTCGGGCGCCGATGCCGTGATGGTCGGCCGTTCCGCGCAAGGTCGTCCCTGGCACCCGGCGGTTCTGGCCGGCGCCATCGACCATCCCTCGCTGGATGTGGTCGCAGCGACGGCAGTGGAGCACTATCGTATGATGCTCGATTTCTACGGCGTCGAGGCGGGCCTGCGCCATGCACGCAAACATGTCGGCTGGTATCTCGGGCACTACGCTCCCGATCTGCCGGGCGCGGTGAAGGCGGAGATCATGACGGCGCGTGACAGCGAATTCGTCGCACGCCGGCTGGAGGCGGCCATTCTGGATGCGGGTGCCGCAGGGATCGGAGAGGCGGCATGACGGACAAGGCCCCACAGCAGAACGCCGCCAATGCGCCGGACCTGGCGCTCGCCGTGCTCAATGCCATCCAGAACCCGGTCATTCTCGTCGATATCGAAGGCCATGTCGCATTCGCCAACTGGGAGGCGGAAGCCTTCTTCGGCGCGAGTGCCAACCATCTGGCGAAGCACAAGGTTTCGAGCCTGATCCCGTTCGGAAGCCCGCTTCTGACGTTGATCGACCAGGTGCGCGAGCGCAAGGCGCCGGTCAGCGAATACCGCGTGGACCTGTCCTCGCCGCGCCTCGGCGCCGACAAGCTCGCCGATATCTATGTGGCACCCGTGACGACCGAGCCGGCGGGCTCCGTCGTGGTCGTCATCCAGGAACGCTCGATGGCGGACAAGATCGACCGGCAGCTGACGCATCGCGGTGCGGCGCGCTCCGTCACCGGCCTTGCCTCCATGCTGGCGCATGAAATCAAGAACCCGCTGTCCGGCATTCGCGGCGCCGCACAGCTTCTGGAGACCTCCGTCATCGACGAGGACCGGGCGCTGACCCGGCTGATCTGCGACGAGACCGACCGCATCGTTTCGCTGGTCGATCGCATGGAGGTGTTTTCCGACGAGCGCCCGGTGGATCGCGTGCCGCTGAACATCCATGCCGTGCTTGACCATGTGAAGGCGGTGGCAAAGGCCGGGTTCGGGCGCAACATCAAGATCACCGAACTTTACGACCCCTCGCTCCCGCCGGTCTTCGCCAACCGGGACCAGTTGGTTCAGGTCTTTCTCAATCTCATCAAGAACGCCGCGGAAGCGATCGGCGACCGGCCGGAGGGCGAAATCCAGCTGACGACGGCCTATCGGCCCGGCATCCGGCTTTCCGTCGCCGGAACGCGGGAAAAGATCTCGCTGCCGCTGGAATTCTGCGTGCATGACAACGGTCCCGGCGTGCCCGGCGACCTGCTGCCGCATCTCTTCGATCCCTTCATCACCACCAAGACCAACGGCTCCGGGCTCGGCCTCGCCTTGGTGGCAAAGATCATCGGCGGCCATGGCGGCATTGTCGAATGCGACAGCCAGGGCTCGCGAACCACCTTCCGCGTGCTGATGCCGGCCTCCCGCGGCGTCAGCGAAGACGACGACTTTCCCAAGACCAAAGGACATATCTGATGACAGGCGCCACAGTCCTCGTTGCCGATGACGATGCCGCGATCCGCACGGTTCTCAACCAGGCGCTCAGCCGTGCCGGCTATGACGTGCGCATCACCTCCAATGCGGCGACACTGTGGCGCTGGATTTCGGCCGGCGAGGGCGACATCGTCGTCACCGACGTCGTGATGCCCGACGAGAATGCCTTCGATCTCCTGCCGCGCATCAAGAAGGCCCGCCCGGACCTGCCGGTGCTGGTGATGAGCGCGCAAAACACCTTCATGACGGCGATCAAGGCCTCGGAGAAGGGCGCATACGACTATCTGCCGAAGCCTTTCGATCTGACGGAACTGATCGCCATCATCGGCCGCGCCCTTGCCGAGCCGAAGCGCAAGCCGGCACGGCTCGACGACGACACGCAGGACGGCATGCCGCTGGTCGGCCGCTCGGCGGCCATGCAGGAAATCTACCGCGTGCTGGCGCGTCTCATGCAGACGGACCTGACGCTGATGATCACCGGCGAATCGGGCACCGGCAAGGAACTCGTCGCCCGCGCGCTGCACGACTACGGCAAGCGCCGCAACGGCCCCTTCGTCGCCATCAACATGGCGGCCATCCCGCGCGATCTCATCGAATCGGAACTGTTCGGTCACGAGAAGGGCGCCTTTACCGGCGCGCAGAACCGCTCGACCGGCCGTTTCGAGCAGGCCGAGGGCGGCACGCTGTTCCTCGACGAGATCGGCGATATGCCGATGGATGCGCAGACGCGCCTACTGCGCGTGCTCCAGCAGGGCGAATACACGACCGTCGGCGGCCGCACGCCGATCCGCACCGATGTGCGCATCGTGGCGGCGACCAACAAGGACCTGAAGCAGTCGATCAACCAGGGCCTGTTCCGCGAGGACCTGTATTACCGCCTAAACGTCGTGCCGCTGCGCCTGCCGCCGCTGCGCGACCGTGCGGAGGACATCCCTGATCTGGTGCGCCATTTCGTGCAGCAGGCGGAGAAGGAAGGGCTCGACGCCAAGCGTTTCGACCAGGAGGCGCTGGAACTGATGAAGGCGCATGCCTGGCCGGGCAATGTGCGCGAGCTGGAAAACGTCGTGCGCCGCCTGACCGCGCTTTACCCGCAGGACGTCATCACGCGCGAGATCATCGAGACGGAATTGCGGGCGGACGTGCCCGACAGCCCCATCGAAAAGACCGTGACGCGCAGCGGCTCGCTTTCCATCTCGCAAGCGGTGGAAGAGAACATGCGGCAGTATTTCGCAAGCTTCGGCGACGGCCTGCCACCGGCCGGTCTCTACGACCGGGTGCTGGCCGAGATGGAATATCCGCTGATTCTCGCCGCGCTTACGGCGACCCGCGGCAACCAGATCAAGGCGGCCGATCTGCTCGGCCTGAACCGCAACACGCTGCGCAAGAAAATTCGCGAATTGGGCGTGTCTGTGTACAGAAGTTCCCGCTCCGCTTGACTTAACGGCAAGAGGCGTTGCATTTTGGCCACAATCTGTTGCTTGAGGGTAACAGAGGGGTTTGCGGCCGAATTCGTCCGCGTGCCTGAACGTCTAGGGATTCGGTTGCGACTGCGGCCGATCCTCCCTGCGGTCGGCGCCATCCCGAAAACAAGAGAATAACGCCGGCGCCTTTCGAGGCGTTCGGCCGGGGAAGCGATGCAGCAGATGGACGAGCGTTTGGACCTGCTTGCGGGCGGCGGTGAGGGGAAGGTGTCGGCAGACCGGCGCGCCTCCTTCGCCCTGCCGGGCCTCGTGCTGGCCGGCGGTGCGCTTGTCGCCGCCACGCTGTCGCTGTTCATTCTTCTGGGCCTGACGCCGATCAAGCCGGTCGCCAACGTCGTCATCGCCTCGGCGGCGATCAATGCCATCTTCATCGTCGGCCTGATGTTCCTGATCGGGCGGGAAATCGTCCGGCTCTTGCGTGCCCGCAGCCGTGGCCGGGCTGCCGCGCGGCTTCATGTGCGCATCGTCGCGCTGTTTTCGATCGTCGCGATCACGCCCGCCGTGCTCGTTGCCATTTTCGCCTCGATCACGCTCGATGTCGGCCTCGACCGGTGGTTTTCCATCCGCACGCAGTCGATCGTCAGTTCCTCGCTGAACGTGGCGCAGGCTTATATGCTGGAAAATGCCAGCTACCTGCAGGGCCAGACAGCCTCGATGGCGAACGACCTTGACCGCAATCGCCAGCTCTACAGCCTCGACCGCACCGGCTTTACCGAATTGATGACGCGGCAGGCGCGCGGGCGCGGCATGCTCGCCGCCTCCCTGCTGCGCGCCGACGGCTCCGTCATTCTTCAGGCCAATATTCCGACGGAAAACCGCCTGCCGCCGGCCCCGGAAGATGCATTGAAGGCGTCCGCCGCCGGCCAGCCGACGCTCATCCCACCGGGTCAGACCAACCTCGTCGGCGCCATCATCAAGCTCGACAACATCCCGGACGCCTTCCTCTACACGATCCGTACCGTCGATCCCGAAGTCATGCGCTCCATGCGGCTGATGGAAGAGAACACGGCGGAATATCGCGCGCTGGAAGCCGGCCGCACGACGCTGCAAATCGCCTTCGGCGTGCTCTATCTCGGCTTCGCGCTCATCGTCCTGCTCGCGGCGATCTGGACCGCGATCGCGGTCGCCGACCGCATCGTCCGGCCGATCCGCCAGCTGATCGGCGCCGCCGACAGCGTCGCCTCCGGCAATCTCGATGTCACGGTGCCGGTGCGTGTGGCCGATGGCGACGTCGGCAACCTCTCGCGTACCTTCAACAAGATGATCGCCGAAATCCGCACCCAGCAGGGCGAGATTCTCGACGCCAAGGACGAGATGGATCATCGCCGCCGCTTTATCGAGGCGGTATTGTCGGGCGTGACGGCAGCCGTCATCGGCGTCGAGGGCGACGGGCGCATCACCATCGTCAATCTCTCGGCGGAAATCCTGCTCGGCCGCAACGCGGTCGACCTGATCGGCGAGCCGCTGGTCGGCGTCACGCCGGAAATCGCCGCCGTGCTGGCCGAGGGCTCTGCCCGTCATCGCAACGAATTCCGCAAGCAGATCAACATCATGCATGGCGGCAAGGAGCGGACGCTGAACGTGCAGGTGATCCGCGAGGAAGCAAGCGACGCGCAGGAATCCTTCGTCATCAGCGTCGACGACATCACCGATCTCGTCATCGCGCAGCGGTCCACCGCCTGGGCGGATGTGGCCCGCCGCATCGCCCATGAGATCAAGAACCCGCTGACCCCGATCCAGCTTTCGGCCGAGCGCATCCGCCGCCGTTATGGCAAGCAGATCGATCAGGAGGATCGCGCGGTCTTCGACCAGTGTACGGATACGATCGTGCGTCAGGTCGAGGATATCGGCCGCATGGTGGACGAGTTCTCCTCCTTCGCACGCATGCCGAAACCCACCAAGGAGCGTTCGGACCTGCGCAATATCCTGAAGGATGCCGTATTCCTGCGCGAGATGGGCAACAACCACGTCGCCTTCCAGAAGGATCTCGGCGAGGTGCCGCTGACGGGCCTGTTCGACGCGCGCATGCTTGCCCAGGCCTTCGGCAATCTCATCAAGAACGCGGTGGAGGCGATCGAGGCGCTGCCGCCGGAGGCCGAACGCGGCGAGCACAAGATCCTCGTGCGTGCCGAGGCTGATGATGCGGGACGGCGGTTTGTCGTCGACGTCGTCGACAACGGAAAGGGCCTGCCGACGGAGAACCGGCATCGCATTCTCGAACCCTACATGACGATGCGCGAGAAGGGCACCGGGCTCGGCCTCGCCATCGTGAAGAAGATCATCGAAGACCATGGCGGGCAGCTGGAATTGCATGACGCCCCCCAGGACTTCGACAACGGCCAGGGGGCGATGATCCGTGTGATCCTGCCCTATGAAGAAACCGCGGCCGTCGATGCGGACAAGAATAAGAGCAAGGAAATGAGCCATGGCGTCTGATATTCTGGTCGTTGACGACGAAGAGGACATCCGCGAGATCGTCTCCGGCATCCTGTCGGACGAAGGGCACGAGACGCGCACCGCCTTTGACAGCGACAGTGCGCTGGCGGCGATCAGCGACCGCGTGCCGCGGCTCGTCTTCCTCGACATCTGGATGCAGGGCAGCAAGCTCGACGGGCTGGCGCTGCTCGACGAAATCAAGAGCCGGCATCCCGATCTGCCGGTCGTGATGATCTCCGGCCACGGCAATATCGAGACGGCGGTATCGGCGATCCGTCGCGGCGCCTATGATTTCATCGAAAAGCCGTTCAAGGCCGACCGGCTGATCCTGATTGCCGAGCGGGCGCTGGAAAACTCCAAGCTGCGCCGCGAGGTGACGGAGCTGAAGAAGCGGTCCGGCGATCCGGTCGAGCTGATCGGCACCTCCGTCGCCGTCTCGCAGCTGCGCCAGAACATCGACAAGGTCTCGCCGACAAACAGCCGCATCATGATCCTCGGCCCCTCCGGTTCCGGCAAGGAGCTGGTGGCGCGCATGATCCACCGCAAGTCGACGCGGGCAAGCGGCCCCTTCGTCGTGCTGAACGCCGCGGCGATCACGCCGGAGCGCATGGAGGTCGCGCTGTTCGGGACGGAAGGCACGCCCGGCCAGCCGCGCCGCACCGGCGCGCTGGAAGAGGCGCATGGCGGCATCCTCTATCTCGACGAGATCGGCGAAATGCCGCGCGAGACGCAGAACAAGATTCTCCGCGTTCTGGTGGATCAGCAGTTCGAGCGCGTCGGCGGCTCCAAGCGGGTGAAGGTCGATGTGCGCATCATTTCCTCCACAGCCTACAATCTCGAAAGCCTGATCGCCGAGGGCGGGTTCCGGGAAGATCTTTACCACCGCCTCGCTGTTGTGCCGGTCCGTGTGCCGCCGCTGGCCGAACGGCGCGAGGATATCCCGTTCCTCGTCGACATGTTCATGCGCCAGATCAGCGAGCAGGCCGGTATCCGCGCCCGCAAGATCGGTGACGACGCGCTTGCCGTGCTGCAGGCGCATGACTGGCCGGGCAACATCCGCCAGCTGCGCAACAATATCGAGCGCCTGATGATCCTCGCCCGCAGCGACGGCCCCGATACGCCGATCACCGCCGACATGCTGCCGACGGAAGTGGGTGACATGCTGCCGAAAATCTCCACCCAGGGCGACCAGCACATCATGACGCTGCCGCTGCGTGAGGCGCGCGAAATGTTCGAGCGTGACTATCTGATCGCGCAGATTAATCGCTTCGGCGGCAACATTTCGCGCACGGCCGAATTCGTCGGCATGGAACGCTCCGCGCTCCATCGCAAACTGAAGTCGCTTGGCGTATAAGGCGCCAAGAGACTGAGGGATTCTAGGGCATGAAGGTCATCATCTGCGGCGCCGGACGCGTCGGCTACGGTATTGCCGAGCGGCTCTCGGAAGAGGGCAACGACGTCTCCGTCATCGACACGCAGCCGTCGCTGATTTCTGCCATCACCGAGACGCTCGATGTCAGCGGTATCGTCGGCCATGGCGCCCATCCGGAGGTGCTGGCCAAAGCCGGCGCCGACCAGGCGGACATGCTGATCGCCGTGACCCTGTTCGACGAGATCAACATGGTCGCCTGCCAAGTCGCCCATTCGCTGTTCAATGTGCCGACCAAGATCGCCCGCATTCGCGCGCAGAGCTATTTGGCGCCGGAATATTCCGATCTTTTCTCGCGCGAAAACATGCCCATCGACGTTACCATCTCGCCGGAGGTGGAGGTGGGCAAGATGGTGCTGCGCCGCATTTCCTTCCCGGGCGCGACGGATGTCGTGCGCTTTGCCGACGACCGCATCGTCATGGTGGCGATCGAGTGCATGGAGGATTGCCCGGTCGTCGAAACGCCGCTGAAACAGCTCAGCGAGCTTTTCCCCGACCTCAATGCCACCGTCACCGGTATCTTTTCCAACGGCAAGCTGACGGTGCCGAATTCCTCCGACCAGCTGCATTCCGGCGATCTCGCCTATGTGGTCTGCGACAAGGGGCATGTGCGGCGCACGCTCGCGCTGTTCGGCCATGAGGAGCAGGAGGCGGCGCGCATCGTCATCGCCGGCGGCGGCAATATCGGCTATTTCGTCGCCAAAGCCATCGAGGATTATCAGCCGAAGACCCGGCTGAAGATCATCGAAAGCGACCGGGAGCGCGCCGTCGCCGTCGCCGACAAGCTGCGCAACGCCGTCGTCCTGCATGGCTCGGCGCTCGACCAGAAAATGCTCCTACAGGCCGATATCCACGATGCCGACCTGATCGTGGCGCTGACCAACAACGACCAGATCAACATTCTGGGCTCCGTCATGGCCAAGCGGCTGGGCTGCAAGCAGAATCTCGTTCTGATCAACGATCCGAGCTACCAGGATTTCACCAAGACGCTGGGCATCGACGCCAGCATCAATCCGCGCGCCGTGACGATCTCCGGCATCCTCCAGCATGTACGCAAGGGCCGCATCCGCTCCGTCTATGCGGTGCAGAAGGGCTCGGCCGAGGTGATCGAGGCCGAGGCGCTGGAAACGTCGCCGCTGGTCGGCAAGCCGCTGCGCGATATCGAACTGCCGCCCGGCATCCGCATCGGCGCCGTCTATCGCGACAAGACGGTGATCCGGCCGGACGGCAACACCAAGATCAAGGCGAAGGACCGGGTGGTGCTCTTTGCCGCAGCCGGTGCGGTGCGCCATGTCGAACAGCTCTTCCGCGTCAGCATTCAATACTTCTAGGATCTCCATGCCGCGCTTCGCCTATGTCAACGGCCGCTATGTTCGCCATGCCGATGCCGCGGTTTCGATCGAGGACCGGGGACTGGTCTTCGGCGATGCGGTCTATGAAGTCTGCCAGGTGCAGAAGGGGTTCATCGTCGACCTGACGCGCCATCTCGACCGGCTCGACCGTTCGCTCGGCGAAATCCGCATTCGCGCGCCGATGAGTCGCTCGGCGCTTGTCGGCATCCTACGCGAGGTGCTGCGCCGCAACCGCGTGGTCAACGGCATGGTCTATCTCCAGATTTCGCGCGGCGTTGCCCGGCGCGATCATGTGTTTCCCGCGCCGGAGGTGCGGGCCTCGCTCATCGTGACGGCGAAAAGTATCAATCCGGCGATCAATGCCGCGAAATATGCCGCCGGCATCAAGGCGATGACTGTGCCGGACAACCGCTGGGGCAGGGTGGATATCAAGACCGTCGGCCTGCTGCCGAACGTGCTGGCCCGCCAGCAGGCGAAGGAGGCGGGCGCGCAGGAGGCGATTTTCGTCGATCCGGACGGCAACGTCACAGAGGGCGGCGCAACGAACCTGTGGATCGTCGACAAGGCCGGAATGCTGGTGACGCGGCCGGCCGACCACGCGATCCTCAAGGGCATCACCCGCACGACGTTGATGGATGTCGCCGAAAAACTCGGGATTGCCGTGCAGGAACGGCGCTTTTCGGTGGCGGAAATGCTCGAAGCGCGCGAGGTTTTCATCACGGGGGCGACGACCATCTGTCTGCCGGTCGTGGCCATCGACGGGCACAGCGTCGCTAACGGGCATCCCGGCATGACGGCGCAGAAAATCAGGGATGCTTTTTTCGCCGTTGCGGAGAAGACCGTGATTTGATACCAAAATCGACGGTCGGGCACATTGGTTGCCGGGCCTGGGGGCAATTTATTTCAGTCAACCGGTCTCAAGGGCCGGCAATCAGAAAGAAGCGGCGCGATGGCGGAACGTTCTCAGAACCTGCAGGATCTTTTTCTTAATACCGTTCGCAAGCAAAAGATTTCTCTCACGATCTTTCTCATCAACGGGGTCAAGCTGACCGGGGTTGTCACATCCTTCGACAATTTCTGCGTGCTGCTCCGTCGCGACGGTCACTCGCAGCTCGTGTACAAGCACGCGATCTCGACCATCATGCCCGGCCAGCCGCTGCAGATGTTCGAGACCGAGGAAAGCGGCTCCTGACAGGACCCAAGACCATTAAAAAATCTGATTCATCCAAGGATTCCATCGTCCCGGACGTCGAAAAACGCCGGGACGACATGCGCGCTGTCGTCATCGCTCCCGTCCTGAAGGGGCGCACGAAGCCGGATCCGACCGTCGTGACGCGCTCCGACGAGGCCCGCCTCGAAGAGGCCGTCGGCCTTGCCCGCGCCATCGACCTTACCATCGTTTCCTCGATGCTTGTGCCCGTCAGCCAGCCGAAGCCCGGCACGCTGCTTGGCAGCGGCAAGATCGAGGAGATCAAGGCCGAGCTCGACGCCAACGATGCCGGCCTCGTCATCGTCGATCACCCGCTGACGCCGGTGCAGCAGCGCAATCTCGAGAAGGAATGGAACGCCAAGGTCATCGACCGCACGGGCCTCATTCTGGAAATCTTCGGCCGCCGCGCCTCCACCAAGGAAGGCACGTTGCAGGTCGAGCTTGCGCATCTGAATTACCAGAAAGGCCGGCTCGTGCGCAGCTGGACCCACCTTGAGCGCCAGCGCGGTGGCGCGGGCTTCATGGGCGGTCCCGGTGAAACGCAGATCGAAGCCGACCGTCGCCTGTTGCAGGACAAGATCGTCAAGCTGGAGCGCGAACTGGAACAGGTGCGCCGCACCCGTCAGCTGCATCGCTCCAAGCGCAAGAAGGTGCCGCATCCGATCGTGGCGCTCGTCGGCTATACCAATGCCGGCAAGTCGACGCTGTTCAACCGCATCACCGGGGCAGGGGTTCTGGCCGAGGACATGCTCTTCGCCACGCTCGATCCGACGCTGCGCCGCATGAAGCTGCCGCAGGGCCGCACCGTCATCCTGTCCGACACCGTGGGCTTCATCTCCGACCTTCCGACCCATCTCGTCGCCGCCTTCCGCGCGACGCTGGAAGAGGTGCTGGAAGCCGATCTCATCCTGCATGTGCGCGACATGTCCGACCCGGACAGCGGCGCACAAGCGTCCGACGTGCTGCGCATCCTGACCGATCTCGGCATCGATGAGAAGGACGGCGCGGAGCGCATCCTCGAAGTCTGGAACAAGATCGACCGGCTGGAGCCGGAAGCGCGCGACGCGCTGGTGCAGAAGGCCGAGACGCAGCCGAATGTCGTGGCGGTCTCCGCCATTTCGGGCGAGGGCGTCGACGCGCTGCTCGCCGAGATTAATCAGCGGCTTTCCGGCGTTCTGGTCGATCGCGATGTCACCGTGCCCGTCATGCAGCTGCAACTGCTGCCGTGGATCTACGATCACTCGGTCGTCGACGCCCGCGAGGATCTGGAAGACGGCAATGTGCGGCTGGAGTTGCGGCTGACGGAAACCGAAGCGGCGGAACTGGACCGGCGGCTCGGCATCAGCGGCAAGGCCGTGCGTGAGGATTGGGAACGCTGAGGCGGCGCGATTGAGGCTGCGGCCACCCCCTCATCCGCCTGCCGGCTCCTTCTCCCCAATGGGGAGAAGGAGAAACCACGATGTTCGCGATTAACCTTCCAAGAAAAGAGCACAGAACGAAACGTCTCATCCTTTCCTTCTCCCCGTGGGGAGAAGGTGCCGGCAGGCGGATGAGGGGGGCTGCGCAAAGGTTGCTGCTATTTTGCCAGCTGCCGCTCGATGCGCTTCGCCGCCTGCCAAAGCTCCTCCATCCGCTCCAGCGTCGCCGCCTCCAGGCTTTCGCCATTGGCGGCGAGGCTATCCTCGATGTGCGAGAACCGGTTGCGGAACTTGGTGTTCGTGCCGCGCAGGGCCATTTCCGGATCGGCGCCGACATGGCGGCCAATGTTGACCAGGGCGAAAATGAGGTCGCCCAGTTCGTCGGCAACCGCCGCCTGATCGCCGTTGCGCAGCGCTTCCCGCAGCTCGCCGATTTCCTCCTCGATCTTGTCGAGGATCGGCGCCGGTTCCGACCAGTCGAAACCGACCTTGGCCGCCCGCTCCTGAAGTTTCAGCGCCTCGACGAGGGCCGGGAAGGAGCGTTGCACCGAGCCGAGATGGCCGCGTAGCGGGTCCTCAGGCAGACCGCGTCTGGCGCGCCGCTCCTTGCGCTCACGCTTTTCGGCCTGCTTGATCGCATCCCATTGCAGCTTCACGGCTTCGGGCGTGTCGGCGTCCGAGCGGGCGAAGACATGCGGGTGGCGGCGGATCATTTTTCGCGTTACGGCCTCGACGACATTGCCGAAATCGAAATCGCCGCGCTCTTCGGCCATCCGGGCGTGGAACACCACCTGCAAAAGCAGGTCGCCCAGCTCTTCGCAGAGATCGTCCATGTCTCCGCGCTCGATCGCATCGGCGACCTCGTAGGCCTCCTCAATCGTATAGGGCTTGATCGTCTCGAAGGTCTGGACCACATCCCAGGGGCAGCCGGTTTCCGGCTGGCGCAGGGCTTGCATGATCTCGATCAGGCGCTCGATGTCACGGCTCGGCTGCATGGCGGCCTCAGTTCAGCGGGATGTTGTTGTCGGCCTTGCCGGACTGGTAGCTTTCCGACAGCGCATCATAGGCGGCGCGGATTCTTGCATCCTGTGCCTTGAGATCGGTCTTGGCCGTTTCGTCGGCGGTGGCGATCAGGTCGGCGATGGACGCCGAGTGCCAGAAGGCATTGGTCTTCGCGTAGCCGCCGGGATCGAGCCGGAACACCTCCTTCAGGATGCGCAGGTCGTGCGGGATGGCAAAACTGTCGCGCGAATCCTCGTGACTGAAGAAATAATAGAAATTATCGAAACCGGCCCAGGTGATGGCCGAAAGGCACATGGAGCAGGGCTCGTGCGTCGACAGGAAGATATAATCCTTGGTGTTGGGCTTCTCCACGCGCTCGTAGAGGCGTTTCAGCGTGTGAATTTCGCCATGCCAGAGCGGATTTTCCGTCTCGTTGTTCGTCTCGGCGAGAACGAGCGAAAGATCCGCCTTGTTGAGGATCGCCGCGCCGAAAACCTTGTTGCCGGCCGCGACGCCCTGGCGCGTCAGCGGCAGGATGTCGAATTCCATCACGTCGAGCAGACGTTTTGCGAGCGTGGCCTGATCCATGGCGGGGTTTCCTGTTGGCGTTATGCGGCATCCTTACCGGGCGGCCGGGCGGACAGGCAAGGGCGGCCGGTGACTTATGCTCAAAATGCCGGGCCGCAGAGCAAAACAATACGCCCCTTCAAGGCCATTGGAATTTCTGTTTCTTTTGTTTCTTGTCGTTTTTCGCGATAGTGCGCACACTTCAACCGGACCAGATCATGACCGAGGCACAGCAGAAGCTTTCGACATTCCCGGCGTTCTTCCGCGTCAGCGGCAGGACGGTCGTTGTCGTGGGAGAAGGCGATGAGGCCTTTGCCAAGTCCCGCCTGCTGTTCAACACGGACGCCCGGATCGTCGTTCTCGCCGAAGCGCCGGAGGCCGGCTTCGCCCGCTTCATCGCCGACAAGGGGCTGACGCTGATCCGCGCGCCATTTTCGAAGGAAGCGATCGCCGAGGCGACGCTGGTTTTCGCCGCGACAGGCGATGCGGCCGCCGACCGCGCCATTTCCAAGGCCGCCCGCGAATTGCGCATTCCGGTGAACGCCGTCGATCAGCCCGATCATTGCGATTTCTTCACGCCGGCCCTCGTCAATCGTGCGCCGGTCGCCGTTGCGATCGGTACCGAGGGGGCTGGCCCCGTTCTCGCGCAGATGGTCCGCGCGCAGGTCGACCAGATCCTGTCGCCGTCGCTTGGGCGCCTTGCAGGCCTTGCCAGCGGCTACCGCGACGCCGTCGATCGCATCTTGCCGCGCGGTGTAACCCGCCGCGTCTTCTGGCGCCGCTTCTTCCACGGCGCTGTGGCCGACGCCGTGAACAACGGCGATATCGCGCTGGCACGCCACGCGGCCAATACGCTTCTCAAAGCGCAGGGCGGAGCTGCCGGCCATGTCTGGCTCGTCGGCGCCGGTCCGGGTGCCGAAGACCTGCTGACGCTGCGCGCCCAGCGCGTGATGATGGAAGCCGATGTCATCGTGTTCGATGCGCTGGTGCCGCAGGCGATCGTCGATATGGGGCGGCGCGATGCCGAGCGCCTGTCGGTCGGCAAACGCAAGGGCTGCCATTCCAAGTCCCAGGAAGAGATCAACGACCTGCTGGTCGAACTCGGCAAGGCGGGCAAGCGGGTCGTGCGCCTGAAATCCGGCGATCCCCTGGTCTATGGCCGTGCCGGCGAGGAAATGGCGGCACTGCGCCAGGCGGGCGTCACCTATGAGATCGTGCCCGGCATCACCTCCGCCTTCGCCGCTGCCGCTGATTTCGAATTGCCGCTGACGCTGCGCGGCGTCGCTTCCTCGCTGGTCTTCACCACCGGCCACGACCTGACCGGCTCCGTGCTGCCCGACTGGGCGCGCCTTGCGATTTCCGGCGCGACCGTCGCCGTCTATATGGGCCGCTCGGTCGCCGCTTCCGTCGCCGCACGGCTGATGGAAGCCGGCCTGCCGGACGAGACGACCGTCGCGGTCGTCGAAAATGCCAGCCGCCGCGAAAAGCGCCTGCTGCACGGCACGCTCAAGGACCTTCCAGGCCTCGAACACCGCGACGAACTGTCCGGCCCGGTCATGGTTATCATCGGCGACGCGGTTGCGGGCGCCAATTTCGAACATTCCGAACCGCTTGCCGTCCGGCAGACGGTTCGCGACACAGCAGCATTGGGAGCATGACATGGCCGACAAGGTTCTGACAGCCAACCGCCTTTCCGACGGTATTTCCGTCTGGCTGGATGCCGCCGGCACCTGGAACGAATCCTTGCAGGCCGCCTTCGTCGCGCGCCACAAGGAAGCCGTCGATGCGCTCGAAGCCACCGGCAAGCAGGCCTTCGCCGACAACAAGGTGGTTGACGTCAACGTCGTGGACGTCGAAGACGTAGATGGTGTTCTCAGGCCGTTGCGCATGCGCGAGCGTATTCGTGCCGAAGGTCCTTCGATTCCCTATGCCGCCGGTTACGCCGGCCTGACTGCGACGGCTCCGGCCGCCTGAGGAAATTTAGATGTATCGTTACGACGAATTCGATCACGCCTTTGTCTCCGACCGTGTGGAGCAGTTCCGCGACCAGGTCGCCCGCCGCCTGTCCGGCGAGCTGGCCGAGGATGCCTTCAAGCCGCTGCGCCTGATGAACGGCGTCTATCTCCAGCTGCATGCCTATATGCTGCGCGTCGCCATTCCCTACGGCACGCTGAATGCGCGCCAGATGCGCATGCTTGCCCTGATCGCCCGCAAATACGACCGCGGCTACGGCCATTTCACCACGCGCCAGAACATCCAGTACAACTGGCCGAAGCTTTCGGAATTGCCGGATGCGCTGGCCGATCTCGCCACCGTCGAGATGCATGCGCTGCAGACCTCCGGCAACTGTATCCGCAACGTCACGGCCGACCACTTTGCCGGCGCCGCCGCCGATGAGGTCGCCGACCCGCGCCCCTATGCGGAAATCCTGCGCCAGTGGTCCTCCGTCCACCCGGAATTTTCGTTCCTGCCGCGCAAATTCAAGATCGCCGTCACCGGCGCCGAGCGTGACCGCGCGGCCATCCAGGTGCACGATATCGGCCTGCATCTGAAGAAGGACGAGAACGGCCGCATCGGCTTTGCCGTCTATGTCGGCGGCGGGCAGGGCCGCACGCCGATGATCGCCAAGAAGATCCGCGATTTCCTGCCGGAAGAGGACCTTCTGTCCTACACGACCGCGATCATGCGCGTGTACAACCTGCATGGCCGCCGCGACAACAAGTACAAGGCGCGCATCAAGATTCTCGTACATGAGACCGGCGCCGAAGAGCTGGCCCGCCAGGTCGAGGTCGAATTTGCTGCCCTCAAGGACGGCGAGCTGAAGCTGCCGGAACGCGACGTCGCCGCCATCTCCGCCTATTTCGCGCCGCCGGAGCTTTCGCCGCGCGCCGAAGGCTGGGCGAACCTTGCGCAGTGGAAGAAGGCCGATGCCGATTTCGCCCGCTGGGTTCAGCAGAACGTGCAGCCGCACAAGCACCCCGACTACGGCATGGTAACGATCTCGCTGAAGCCGATCGGCGGCATTCCGGGTGACGCCACCGATGCGCAGATGGAAGCGGTTGCCGATATCGCGGAGGAATATGCCTTCGACGAGATCCGCGTCAGCCATGAGCAGAACCTGATCCTGCCGCATGTTGCGCTCGCCGACCTGGAACCGGTCTATCGCGGCCTCGTTGCCGCCGGTCTCGCCACTGCCAATGCCGGCCTGATCACCGACATCATCGCCTGTCCGGGGCTGGACTATTGCGCGCTCGCCAATGCACGCTCGATCCCGGTCGCGCAGGAGCTTTCGCTGCGCTTCGGCGCTCCGGAGCGCCAGGCCGAGATCGGCGAGCTGAAGATCAAGATCTCTGGCTGCATCAATGCCTGCGGCCACCACCATGTCGGCCATATCGGCCTGCTCGGGGTGGAAAAGAAGGGCGAGGAGCTCTACCAGATCACGCTCGGCGGTTCGGGGGACGAAAACACCTCGATCGGCGAGATCATCGGCCGCGGCTTCGAGCCGGAGAAGGTGACGGATGCCGTCGAGGTGATCGTCAACACCTATCTCGGCCTGCGCCTCGACCTCACGGAAATCTTCCTCGATGCCTATCGTCGCGTCGGACCGCAGCCGTTCAAGGATGCGCTCTACGGCGACAAGACGGCCGCGGCAGCCTGAGGAGTTTGGACATGACGAAAATCTGGAACGAATCGGGCTTCGTGAGCGACGATCCATGGATCATCGAGACCGAGGAAACCAAGGCCGGCTCGAACGAGAAGGCCATCCTTAGCCTCGATCACTTCCTGGCGAAGGTCGCAGCCGGTGACGAGACGGGCCTTGGTGTACTGATCAACCCGGCGGACGACGTGCGCAGCCTGGAAGGCCATCTCGACCGGCTTGCGCTGGTGGCGGTCGCTTTCCCGGCCTTCAACGACGGCCGTGCGTTCAGCCACGCCTCGCTGCTGCGCGCGCGGCTAAAGTTCGCGGGCGAGGTGAGGGCGGTCGGCGACGTGCTGATCGACCAGATCCCGCTGATGCTGCGCTGTGGCATCGACAGCTTCGCCGTCACCAATGCGACGGCGCTGAAGCGTCTTGCGGAAAACCGCCTGCCGGGCATCGACAACCACTACCAGCCGACCGCGCGTCCCTCCGCGGAGGTCGGCTCCTACAGCTGGCGCCGCCGGGCCTGAATTTCAGGCCCGGTTTCCGGGACGGCCGGCGAAAGGCCGCAATCGTGATATAGTGTTGCGTCACATCAAGGACGCTGGCTTTGCTTTGCGGGAGACTGCGGCAAACTATTGCGCGGCCAATCGGCGCATTGGAACGGGATACCTTCCTTTGATGCTCCACATGTAATATCTGCCTATCGTCAAGATTTTCAGACGCAGCCAGGATCGATCCCGAAATGAACGCACCTGCCAAGACCGAAGAATTCGTGCCCGCCATTCCCGCCGGCGTTTTTGCCGAGACGGTGACGAGCGTGCAGCATTATACGGATCGCCTGTTCCGCTTCCGCATGACGCGCCCCGAAAGCTTCCGCTTCCGGTCCGGCGAATTCGCGATGATCGGCCTGATGGTCGGCGACAAGCCGGTCTACCGCGCCTATTCGATTGCCAGCCCCGCCTGGGACGAGGAACTGGAATTCTTCTCGATCAAGGTGCCGGACGGTCCGCTGACCTCGCATCTCCAGCAGATCAAGCCGGGCGACACCGTGCTGATGCGCAAGAAGCCCACCGGTACGCTGGTGCTCGACGCGCTCACCCCCGGCAAGCGTCTCTACATGTTCTCGACCGGCACGGGAGTCGCGCCCTTCGCAAGCCTCATTCGCGATCCGGAAACCTACGAAAAGTTCGACGAGGTCATCCTGACGCACACCTGCCGCGAAGTGTCGGAGCTGAAATACGGCTTCGATCTCGTCGAGGAAATCCGCAACCATGAATTCCTCGTCGAAGTCGTCGGCAACAAGCTGCGCCATTACGCGACCGTGACGCGCGAAGACTTCCCGTTCCAGGGCCGCATCACCGATCTCATCCGGAACGGCAAGATGTTCGCCGATCTCGGCGTACCGCATTTCGACCCGGCGATCGATCGCGGCATGATCTGCGGTTCCTCGGCGATGCTGAAGGAAACCAAGGTTCTGCTGGAAGAGGCGGGCCTCGTCGAAGGCTCCAACAACAAGCCGGGCGAATTCGTCATCGAACGCGCCTTTGTCGATTGATCGACGAACGATTTTCACGAAAAGGGCGGCCGTCGGGCCGCCCTTTCTGTTTCAGGCCGAGAGATGGTCGATGAGGTCGGTCATCGCCTTCGAGGCCGCCTGACCATCCCCGTTGCGGATGGCGCGGATGACCTTGACGTGGAGATCCACCGACCGGTCCATGTGCCTGTTGTCGGCGCGGGCGAACCACAGGCGGCGCGCGTGGGTTTGCAAGGGCGCGAGCGCACCCGTCAGGAAGCGGTTGGGGCAGGCCTCCTCGAGAATTTCGTCAAAGACCTTGTCGGCGGCAAGAAAACCTTCGAGATCGGAGCGGATCGAGCAGGCCGTCATGCTCTGCGCGCATTCGACGAGCCGCTCGCGATGTTCCTCGCTGGCATGGCGGGCCACGAGATCGGCGGCCAGCGGCTCCAGCTGACGACGTGTCGCCATGACCTGGATGTGGTCTTCCGCTCGGATCGCCGTGATCTGCAGCCCCGCGCGGGGCCGCACCGCAATCAATCCCTGCCATTCGAGCTTCTGGATAGCCTCCCGCACCGGCGTGCGGCCGTGCCCTGCCTGATCGATCAACGCGCGCTCGGTCACCATCGAGCCGGGTTTCAGCTTGAGCGTGACGATAAGGCCTTCGAGGGCAAGATAGGCGAGATGGGCCTGCGAAGCAGCCGTTTCCGTCATTCAGCGATTCCCATTGATATATCACATGGTCGCATGTCGCGTTTGGAATGGCAAATAATCTGATATATCAGTGAGGCTGAGACTCGGGTTTGGCGGAAGGCGCGCCTTAGATTTCGCGACGCCGTTCCGATAAAACAAAAGGCCGGGATTTCTCCCGGCCTGCATCACGGCTCTGTGTTGTTTTCAGAGAATGAAGTCGCTGGCGTCCAGGCTCGCTTTGACGAAATTCTTCAAAATGATAACATCGGTGCTGGTCAGGCGAATTTCGACGTTATCGCCGACCGTCACGGCTTTGCTGAGGACCGAGCTCACCGACGAGAAATTGTAGGACTGGAGGTCGATATTGTCCTCATTGTTCTTGAAGTCGGTGATTGTGTCCCGGCCATAACCCGCCGCGAAGACGAAAATATCTGCTCCACTGCCGCCGGTGAGCGTGTCGTTGCCTTTGTAGCCGATGAGTTTGTTTTCGCCGGTATTGCCAGTCAGCTTGTCGCCGAGGGCGCTGCCAAAGAGGTTTTCGATGCCGGAATAGGTGTCACCCTTGGCCTCATTCGTGTTGAGACCGGCATTTGCGAGGTTCGCCGTTACGCCGATCGTCGCATTCACATAGGTCGCGGTATCGACGCCCGTGCCACCGATCAGCGTGTCACCCCCCAAGCCACCGTTCAGCGTATCGTTGCCAGCGCCGCCGGTGAGCGTATCGACACCGTTGCCTCCATTGAGGACGTTGTTTGCAGCATTGCCGAATAGCTTGTCAGCGAACTTCGTACCGACCAGATTCTCGATGGATGAGTACGTATCTCCCAAGGCATCGTTCGTATTGTCACCAGGCTTGAGCAGGCTGGCGACAACGCCCTTCGTCGCATCCGAATACGATGCCGTGTCGGTTCCTGCGCCACCTTTCAGAATGTCGGCGCCCGCGCCGCCGCGCAGAGTGTCATTGCCGTTGCCGCCGTCGAGCGTATCACCGGCAGTCCCACCATTCAGAGCATCGTTGCCATCGAGACCGAAGAGCTTGTCCGCGCCTCCATTGCCGGAAAGTGTGTTGGCGCCCTGGTTGCCGATAATCGTGTCACCTCCGCTGCCGCCCACGGCGTTCTCGATAAGCGAGCGAAGATCGCCTTTGAAAAGCAGGGCGTTGAAAATGTTGCCCCGTGCAAAACCGTCATTCGGGCCGCCGCCGAGATTGGCGAGTTGGGTTGCACTGAAGGCGGAGTATTTTCCCGGACGAAGATCGATATTCAAGGTCGTGGTGTAGGCGCTGAGATCATAGGTATCGATGCCGCCCCCGTCCCACACTGTTGCGAAAATACGATTTGCACCAGGCGCGATAGCAACCTCGCCATTGACCAAGGTGTTACCGCTGCCGGGGGTCCATTTGTAGACCGTCGCGCCGGAATTGGTGGAATAGTCTGCGCCGTACATATGTTGGAGAGCGGCAATATCAGCCATCATGAATGTCTGCGGCGCTCCGAATTCTTCGTAGACGTAGCTTCCGCCGATATCACCGACGTAGCTTCGATAGCTCATGACCGTGAATTCAACACTGTTCGTCTCATCCGGCATTTGGCCGTAGACGAGATTTTCCTGCGCATGCTTCAGCCCCAGTGCATGCCCCAATTCATGGATCAGCGTGTGCCAGGCATAGTTGCCAGCGACAGGTGTGCGCATGTCGTAGATCGTACCGACATAGGCCGTTCCGAACCAGATATCACCATCATCAGCGCTATCCGACGTGATGAGGTTGCCCGGAAAATCGGCAACTTCCGCCGTGTTTGGCACGCTGGATTCCGCGAAGCGAAACGTCGCATTTGTCGAATTGCCCTGGGTGAAGTTTAGATTGGTAAATCCTTCAACAGAGAAACCGTCATTGGCGCTTCCTCCGAAGGATTTCTCCATTGCAAAGAGGGCGGCATTCTTCTGCTGCGTCGTAACCGTGTTGAAGCCGTCGTTGTATTTCGAATAGCTATAGTCCGATACCAAGGTCGGAAATGCATATGTAACCGTAGAGCTGCTCCAGCCTGTTCCAACGAGGACAGAATCGACAAAGATTGACCCGGTGGCATCTACCGTTTTTGTAGGTGTTGCAGAACCTGACATGTTTCCCTCCAGAAGTGATTGGCGTCCTGCTTTCAGAATCGGCAGGCTTCCCAAAAAGGCCTTAGTGTCGATACATTATCATATTAGTCGATCAAAAGACGCGCGAGATCACCATGCTATTCGGGATTTTTTTGGCGCTATTTACTATGGGTCATAGCCATGCCGACTGGACTGTCTGGTCGCAGACTCCCACCGCAGTACATGAAACGGTCACACGTGTAGTCATGCAAAAGCCAGGCGATCCGGAAAAAATCATCGAATTTGAATATGCGCGCCTGAAAGGTCGAGGCACACGGGAAGGTCTTGAGCTTTTCATCGCACGGCACCCTGATCATCCTCTTGCCGAAAAGGCCCGCGAGGATATCAAGCGCCTCTATGAATGAGCATAGCCTGGATCGAGAGTGGTCCGGTATTATCTACTTTATTCCATTGTCATTTTAGTGATTTCTCGCGACGTCGTCAGCTGAGGCGTGGCCTCCCTGTAAATGTACCCGAATAAAGCCGCCAGCCCACCCGTCGATAGGAGGATTGCGGTTGACGAACGGCATGGGCCTTGCCAGCATGCCCTGACATTCGGACCGTCCAGTTTGCATTGTGGGGGCATACGTGACTGCGGGTTCCATCGTCGCGACACTTCTGATCGTCTTCGCCGGTCTTCTGGCCGTGCCGGCCGTCAGTCATACCAATGCGGGAACCACTTTTTCCCTGATGGCCTCGTCGATGGCCTTCGTTGCCATGGCGATCGCGCAGTTCATGGCGACACGCCCGCCGGTCGTCGAGAAGCTTTTCGGCGGGCTTGACCGCATCTACCAGTTCCACCGCAAGATCGGCATCGCGGTGCTCTGTCTTATCCTGTTTCATTATTTCATCGCGCCCGACTTCCAGGGCCTGTCGGTGACGAGCGGCCTCAACGTACTTGCCAAAACGGCGGGGGAGTGGGCCTTCTACGGCTTCGTGTTTCTGCTCGTCTTCAGCCTGGTGAAGATCATCCCGAAGACGCGCTTCCAGATTCCCTATCAGTACTGGCGCATTACGCACCGCTTCATCGGCCTGCTCTTCGTGCTCGTCGCCTTCCACCAGATGTTCATCAAGCGGCCCTATGACGGCACGGCGTTTCTCGCGACCTATCTCAACATCTTCGCGCTGATCGGCATCGTCAGCTATGCCTATACGCAGCTTCTGCCGTGGCTGCGCACCCGGCGCTACGAGGTGGTGCATGTCGAAAAGCACGATGGGGCGACGATCATTTCGGCGCGTCCCATCAATGGTAAGCTGCGGGCGATGCCCGGCCAGTTCGGCTTTTTCCGCGTCAACAAATCGGGGCTGCGCGAGCCACATCCCTTCACAATCGCCGGCATAGACGAAGACGGCGCCGTGCGCTTCGCGATCAAGCCGCTCGGCGACTATACCAAAGCCTTGCGTGAAGGCGTGGCGGTCGGCGATGCGCTGACGCTCGAGGGCGGTTACGGACACTTCAACCACAAGCGCGGCGGCAAGAAGCAGATCTGGCTTGCCGGCGGCATCGGCGTCACGCCGTTCCTCGCCATGGCGAGCCGGCTGAAGGGCGACGAGGGGCAGGATATCCACATGATCTATTGCGTGCGCGACGGGGCGGAGGCGATCGGCCTCGATACGTTCCGAGCGCAGGCCGAGAAGCTCAAGAATTTCAGCTTTGTGCTGCACAATTCCGCGACCGACGGGCGCTTCGACGCCTCAAAGCTCGTCTCCGGCACCAGCATGAACCCGTCCGAGGCGGACCTGTGGTTCTGCGGCCCCCCGCCCTTGCGGCAGGCGATCGAAAAGGGATTGAGGGAACTCGGCAAGCCCCCGCGGCGCGTCGAGTTCGAGCGTTTTGAATTTCGATAGGATAGTTCCCACGGAAACTGCTAAGCGGTTTTCGATCCGGAATTGTTGAAAGCGTTTGAATTTCCAGCCGGCTCGCCGGCCTCTTGGAGCGAAGGGAACAAGCCATGCGCGTGTTCAAGACACCACTTCTGCGGCCGGTCAGCCGCCTTGCCGCCGCCCTTGGTCTGACGCTCGCGGTGTTCTGTCCCGTCGGCGCCTTTGCCATCGATCAGTTCGCGGCGGATGCCTTCGGCACCTACAAGGGCAATGTCGATAACGGCAAGATCCTATTCGGGGCGGCCGGTTGCGGCGCCTGCCACGGTTCCGGCGACAATTTGGAGCTGCTCTCGGGCGGCATGGAAATGCAGACGGCGATCGGCAAATTCTTCGCGCCGAACATTTCCGCCCATTCGAACGGTATCGGCGGTTGGTCCAATGCGGACTTCCTCAACGCCGTGATGGTCGGCCTCAAAAAGGATGGCGACAATCTCTATCCGGTCATGCCTTACACGTCTTACGGCGGGATGAAGCCGGAGGACGTGCTCGACATCAAGGCCTATATCGAGACGCTGCCGCAATCGGATGCCGCCTCGAAGGAGCACGAGATCGCGTTCCCCTTCAGCCGCCAGACGACGATCACGCTCTGGAAGCGCAGTCATTTCGTCGTGCAGGCCTACCAGCCACGCGAAGAGACGCAGATGGAGCGCGGCCGCTACTTGGTCGAGAATGTCGGCGGATGTGGCGATTGCCACACGCCGCGCACCACGACCTACGGTCTCGATCTCACCCGCGCCTATGAGGGCGAAAAGGGCCTGACGGGTGCGGTCGCACCCGACATCACCAAGGCCCGCATGGGCGGCCTTGCCTCGCATGAAGTGTTCACCAAGGGTCTGATCGAAGAAGGCAAGAAACTTTCCGGCTCGCCGCTTTCCGATCCGGTCATGCGCCGCATCGCGCAGGGCCTTTCGGCGTTGTCGGATGAGGACAAGCAGGCTATGTACGCCTTCCTCGCCGACCGCGAAGTGAAGGTAACGCCGGTCGAGACCAGCACTGCGCCCGTTTGCAGCGAGGCGACCGCCGAAAGCGCGCTTTCCGCCGGCGGCGGCAGTGCTGAATTCGCGTCCGCGGCCGATGCCTTCATTGGCAAATATTGCCGCAACTGCCATGGCCCGGGTGAAAGCTCGCAGGGCTCGTTCCCTTCGGGCGACCTCGCTTCGATTGCCGCAAACCCCGCTTTCGTGACGCCCGGCGACGCCTCCAAGTCGCTGCTCTATACCAGCGTCACCAGCGGCCGTATGCCGCTCGGCAAGCGGCCCGCCGATGCCGAGGTGCAGAGCCTCGCCAACTGGATCAATTCGCTCAGCCAGTCGGCCATCCCGACGGCGGTTTCGGCGACCCAGGTCAAGCGCTCGCGGCCGATGCTGAAATATCTCGACTTCGTCGATCTCGCCTTGCAGGACATCTCCAAGGTCGATGAGCACGACCAGCCCTTCATGCGCTATTTCAGCTATCGCGACCAATATAACGGCATGATGAGCTGCGAGACGCATGACACCTTCCTGAAGCGCATGAAGGTTTTGGCCGGTGGCTTCAAGAAGCTCATCAACTCACTGTCCTACGGTCCCGAACTGGTGCTGCCCGAAGAGGTCGAGGGTTCGGACGGCCTGCTCGTCCGCATCGACCTGCGCGATCTCGAATGGAGCCAGGAAGACTACGACTTCTTGATCAACGAGTACTTCTACGGCGTCGATCCGGCCAGCAACGCGACCCTGCATGCCCTTGCCAAGGCGACGCAGACGACGCTGCCGATCATGCGTGTCGACTGGTTCATGAGCAACGGTGCGCGGCCGAAAGTCTATAACCGCCTGATGAAGCTGCCGACCAATATCAGCGAGCTGGAGCATCGCTTCGGGGTCAACGTCAACCAGAACATCGAACGCCGGCGCATCGTGCGCGCCGGTTTCGCCGACGGATCCTCCGGCGTGTCCGACCACAATCGTATGCTGGAACGGCATGACATGCCCTTCGGCGGCTATTACTGGAAGTCCTACGACTTTGCCGGCGATCTCGGTCGTCAGGTGCTGAAGCGCTTCCCGGCAGGTCCCGACGGCGTGCAGCTGAAAGCCGGCCTGTTGCCGTTCGAGCATGACGGCGGCGAGATGATCTTCTCGCTTCCTAATGGCCTGCAGGGCTACTATCTGTCGACTAACAAGGGCGACCAACTCAATGTCGGCCCGACGACGATCGTCTCCTTCCGAAAGCGGCCGATCGGCAAGGGGGTCGAGATCATCAATGCCCGCTCGTGCTTCGACTGCCATTTCGATGGCATCCTGTCCAAGCGTGACCAGCTGCGCGAGCATATCGAGACGTCCACGCTGTTTTCCAAGGACCAGCAGGACGAGCTGCTCGCCGTTTATGTGCCGCAGGACGAGCTGAACGAGGTCTACAAGCGCGATACCGACCGCTTCGTCAGCGCGCTCGATCGCCTCGGCATCACCGAGCCGACCTCCGGTGGCGGCAAGACGGGCCTGAAGGCGCCCGGCGGGGCGGAGATCTTCACCTACTTCGCCGACCAGTACGAGGACGAACTGAACTTCGAGCAGCTGGCGGCCGAGTTCGACATGACGCCGGAACAGTTTTCCTCCGACATTCGCCGCCTGACCGACGTCGATGCCCTGCGCATCGGTCTCGACTGGGTGGCGACGCTGGAGGCCGGCGCCACGATCCCGCGCAACGAGGTCGAGGAACAATATGCCTTCATGCTGCAGCCGCTCCTGCAACTCGACCCGCTGAAGCGCGGCGTCAATCCGGAAGAGGGGGGCGCGAACACGGCGAACAACACCCAGTACCAGCAGCCTGAGCAGAAGCAGGAACAGAAGGTCGACAACACGGCTTACCAGCAGCCGCAATCGACCGAAGGGCAGGTCGCCAATACGGACCAGTATGCCACCCAGACCCAGACCAACACGGCCTATGTCGTTCCCGCCTACAAGCAGGATGACAAGGCGCAGGAGGAAAAGGTGAAGCTGGCCCTCAAGGTGCCCAGCACCTACGCCAAGGTCGGCGATTACCTCAGCTTCGAACTCAGCACCAACCATAGCTGCGAGCTGCAGGTGATGTATGTCGAGGACACCGGCAATGTCGAAATCATCCCTGACGTGATGATCGGCAACACGACGCTGAATGCCGGTGAAAGCCGTCTCATTCCGCAGCCGGGTTCTGGTAACCTGACCTTCGATTCGCCGTCGCCCGGCGAGACGATGATTGCCTTCTGCCGCATCGGCGGGCTTGGCGACCAGAGAATGACGGCGGAGAAGGCCAAGCAGCTGGCGGCCGCCTCCAAGCTGCCGACGACCAAGGGTATCGCCGTCAATCTGGCCAAGCAGGCCGAGCAGGACAACGGCGCGAGCGGTCTCCAGATGGTGACGTTCGAGATCAAGTGATGACAGGGGCAGGGGCCTTCCGGCCCCTGCCTGTTCGTTTCAAGAGGACATGAGGACTGGACCGACAATGCTGATGCGATCTCTGGCAGCGACACTCTTCGTTCTGGCTGGTGCTGCTCCGGCCGCAGCGGCCTGCGATGCCTTTACCGGCGTCATCGAGGCGTTCAATGCCGGCGACGAGCAGAAGGCCCAGTCGATTGCCGAAACCGCCGGCACCGCCAATTGCGGCGCCAACGAGCGCACGCTCGTCGGCCGCGTCGCAGCGCTCACGTCGTTTAACCGCATTGCCAGGGACGTCGGAAACGGCGGGCGGCTCGACGACCATCGCGGGGACCTGGAGGCGCTTCAGAAGAAATATGGTGGCCCTTGGCAGGTCTTCGATGCGCTGGGCGATCTCGCCCGCGAGCGCAAGGACTATGAGGAAGCGGCCAAGCTCTACCAGATCGCGCTGGAAGACGGTTCGAACACGACGCTGACGCCGGATTGGATGGCACCCGACGAGGACTATATTCGCCGCCTCGACCGACTTGCCGGCGAAATGCGCCTTGCCGCGCCGCGCCCGGTGAAGCTCGCCATGCGCGGCGGCTGCAAGGTCTCCTTCCGCGGCGTGACGATCAAGAAGAAATCGACGCCGGTGCGCTACGTCTTCGGCACCGCCGATTTCACGCCCGAAGGCATCGAGGCCGCAAAGGACGTCGCGGAATGCCTGAAGGCCGTCAAGCCTGCCGCGATCCAGCTGATCGGCCATACCGACCCGGTCGGCTCGGCGGAGGCGAACTACAAGCTTTCGCTGGCGCGCGCCGATGCGCTGAAGACCTACCTCTACGACGCCGGCTATGCCGGTACGATCACCACGGTCGGCAAGGGCGAGGACGAGCCCTTCAAGCCGGATGATGCGAGCGCCTATGACACCGAGACGCTGAACCAGTTGAACCGCCGCGTGGAAGTGGATGTGCAATGAGAAGGCTGCTGCCCTGTCTGCTGGCGCTTTCGCTGACGGCAGCCCTGCCGCTGCCGGCCTTCGCCGCGCAGACCTACGCGCTGGTCGTCGGCGTCGACGAATATCCCTATGAAGTCAGCCTCGACGGCGCGGTGCGCGACGCGGAGGACGTCTACGCATCGATGAGCGCCGCCGGCTTCACGGTGAAGAAATTCACCAATGCCGAAGCGCGCAAGGACGATATCCGCAAGGCCTGGACCGACATGGTGGCCGAGGCGGCGGCCGGCGATACGATCATCTTCACCTATGCCGGCCACGGCGCGCAGATGCCGGAGCTGATCCCCGGCGACGAGGCCGACGGGCTCGACGAATTCCTCCAGCTGCCGGGTTTCGACCGAAACCGCTTCCAGGAAACCTTCAAGGAAATCATCGTCGACAACGAGATGAACGAATGGTTCGGCGAAGCCGAAGCCAAGGGCGTGCACGTGCTCTTTGTTTCCGACAGCTGCTTTTCCGGCGGCATGAGCCGCTCGATCAAGGGCAAGACGCGTCTGGCCCCTGCCGTGACGGTCAAGCTCGCGCCGCCGTCGCAGGAGGCGATTGCCGGCGCGAACCTCAAGGAAGTCAACTTCAAACAGGTGACGGTGCTTGCCGCGTCGCTGGAAAGCCAGCCGACCCCGGAGGTCATCATCGACGGCGAGCCGCGCGGCGCGCTGAGCTGGAGCTTCGCCCGCGCCGTGGAAGGCAGCGCCGACCGCGATGGCGACGGCGTCATCACGCGCATCGAACTGGAAGACTATATCTTCAGCAATGTGAAGAACCGCTCCGAAGCCTTGCAGGTGCCGAACTTCATGCCGCAGGTCGCCCGCTCGGAGAGCGAGGTCGTCGTGACGCTGACGCGCGGTATTCCCGTCGCCACGGCCGACACCACGACAACGGCTGGTGACGCCGGCACCACTCCGAAAAACATCAAGAGCGTCAAGGACCTCGGGTGGACCGGCAGCATCGCGCTCCAGATCGACGGCGACGCCGAAAAGCCCAAGGGGGCTGACGGCACGGGCACGCCCTTCCGCTGGGATGTGGCAAACGGCACCTTCTATACGCCGAACGGCGACGTCGCGGGCGAGAGTGTCGGCGCGGACCGCATCCAGTCGGTGGTCGACAAGTATATCCTACTCGATTTCCTCAAGGCCATGGCGAGCCAGAACCCCGGCACGGTCTCGCTGACACCGGTCAAGGATATCTATGCCGCTGGCCAGCGGTTGCGCTTCGATGCGCCTCCCGGCCGCTATCCGAACATGCTGGTCTTCAACCTCGCCAATACCGGCGAGGTGCAGTTCCTCGACATGCAGGCGGCCGGCACGAACAGCTCCGAATTCAAACTGACGGATGTCGAGGTCGTCAAACCCTTCGGCGCCGATCACCTGATCACGGTCTGGACCGCCGAACCGGTCGACGCCATCGGTGCTGTGCTGTCCGACAAGAACGTCACCGCCGCCGCCCTGTTGCAGGCGCTCCAGACGCGGCTCGACGGCAAGGAGGCAAGCGTGGCCATCCAACCCCTCTATACGCGGGAAACGCTCTGATGCTCCGTTACGCCGCAGCGCTCCTCCTTTCATTCTCATTGTTCTCAGCCGCAGAAGCCGCCGATCGCGCGCTTCTCGTCGGCATCGGCAGCTATGCCTCGCTGCCGGAAAAGATGTTCCTGGAAGGGCCGAAGAACGATGTGCCGCTGATCGAAAAACTCCTGAAGGAGAAGCAGGGCTATTCGGCCGACTCGATCCGCATTTTGCTCGATAAGGATGCAAGCCGCGCCTCCATCCTCGCCAGTATCGACGAATGGCTGATCAAGGGCACGCAGCCGGGCGACCGCGTCTATTTCTATTTTTCTGGCCATGGCCTGCAGGTGAAGGACGTTAGCGGCGACGAGGAGGACGGCCTCGACGAGGCGCTCTCGACCTATGACATCGCCGCCGGCGACGGCGACTGGACGAATGTCATTCTCGACGACGAAATCGACGCGATGCTGGAAAAGCTGAAGGATCGCGCCGTTTCGATCGTCATCGACGCCTGCCATTCCGGCACGATTTCGCGCTCACTCTCGACGCAGGTTTCCGACGTGATGGAAAGCGCGCGCTTCCTGCCACGCCCGTTCGCCAAGCCGGTGGAGGCTGTGAAGACGCGCGGCCTGCGCATCGATGTGGCGGTGGTCGACAAGCCGGATATCGTCAAGCAGAACGGCGTGGAAGCCTGGAGCGCCGCCTCGTCCTATCAGGTCGCCTGGGACGACACGCGCCTGCCGCCGGAAGAGCGGCACGGCGTCTTCACGCTCTCCTATGTCAACGGCCACGACACAGCCGCCGCCGACAGCAACGGTAACGGCATCGTCTCCAATGCCGAGCTTCTGGAATATGTGAAGAAGCAATCGCAGACCTATTGCGCGAGCCAGACCCAATGCCAGGGCCTCGACCCGCAGCTCGAGGTCAACTACGCATTGCTGGGTGCTGCCGCGGTGACCCAGACAGGCGGCGAAACGACGGGCCAGCAGACCCAGCAATATGAACAGCCGCAGACCGGCGGTGACACGCAGCAGCAGACGACGGACTATTCGCAGCAACAACAGAGTGCGGATTACGCCAAGGTCGAACCGGTCAAGGTCGAGAACACCCAGCAGACGGCCTATGTCGCCGCGGATCCGGTCGACGCGGTCAGCGACATCCTCGGTAAGCCGCCGGCCGGCGACGTCCAGCTCTCGCTGTCCTCGGATCACCTGAACACCGGCGATCCCTTCCGCATCACCGTGACAAGCAGCACCGGCGGCCACCTCATCCTCTACGACGTCGACAGGGACGGCAAGGCGACGCAGATCTTCCCGAACGAGGCTGCCAAAAAGATCACGCCGCTCACGCCCCACACACCGCTGACCATCCCGGACGACTATTACGGCTTCGATTTCGAGGCCGATGGCCCGAGCGAAAACGTCCTGGTCGCCATCGTGGTGGCCGACGACGTCGATCTCACCAAGGTCGCGCCCAACGACTACGGCCTGCAGAAGGAACTCGACGCCCGCACGACGATTGCCGACATCGCCGGAACGCTGCAGCAAACCTGGACGCGCGATACCGAAAATCGCAGCGTGAACTGGTCGCTGGGGCTCCTGAAATACACGGTGTATTAAATCCCGGATCGCACGTCCGTCTCAGATGCCCGCGGAGTTCCATCCGCGGGCATTTTTCTACGCGGTGATTCAGGAGCGCTGCTTCTCGCCCGCGCTCTTGCCGTCCGAGCTCTTTGACCGCTCCTCGAAACGATCGGCGCCCTTGGCCAACTCCGACCCTTTTTCGGCCTCGATCTTACGCTCTTCGGCCCGCGTCGCCTTATGCAATCCCCGGCCGCCTTGCTTGCCGGTTTCCGTAGGCGCGTTCTCAATCGCCATGATCTGTCCTCCATAGACTCACTGCAAACGGCGGGAAGACAGATTGGTTCCCGTCGGGACGTTATTCCAATGTGAAGATCCCTGAGCCATGGATTGGGGACAGAACAGCGAGGGTCTGGCGCTATCGGATGAGCCGAGCACAAAAGCGTTATTGGAATCGATCGGCTGATGAATGGTGGTGAGCGCGCAGGGATTCGAACCCTGGACCTACTGATTAAAAGTCAGTCCCCTGTAGTTGCCGCATGTTTCACCTAATGTCAATAATGCTTGGTTTTCCGGGGTTTTGCGCCTATATTATCGCCGCATCGTTCCCATTGTTTCCTGACGTTTCAATGAACGGTGGCGACTCGGTGGCGACTCGGTGGCGACTGGAGGGGACATTGCCTACTGTGAAATTGACGCGGAAAGTCGTCGCTGGGCTTAAGCCAGCAGGTAAGACGGTCACATATTACGATGAAACGGTGAAAGGGTTCGGCTTCAGGATGACCGCAGCCGGTGCTTCTAGTTGGATTCTGGAATATCGCCCTGGCGCAGGCGGTCGTGGCGTTTCGAAAAAGCGTTTGAAGCTCGGCTCGCCGGCAACGATGTCCCCAGAGCAAGCGCGAGAAGAAGCGCAGCGGACCTTGGCGCGTGTAACGCTGGGTGAAGATCCCGCGAGCGCGCGTTCGGAGGAGCGCGGGTCACTTTCGGTTTCGGCGCTCGTTGAAGCCTACATGCGTGATCATGTTGCAGCGAAGCGGAAGCCAAAAACGGTGACCGAATATCAGATGGTAATCGACAGATACATCAAGCCCGCGCTGGGGAGCATGCGCGCTTCACTCGTGGCGCCTGCAGATGTCGCTCGGATGCAGGCGGGTGTGATCAAGGGCAAGCGTCGAAATGGAAACACGGGCAAGACGATTGCCAACCGTTCGCTCGCCGTGCTGTCGGCCGCGTTCGGGTGGGGACAGGATATGGGGCTCGTCCCGGACGGCCACAATCCTACCCGCCGCGTCGAGCGATTTAAAGAGTCGAAGAAGGAGCGTTTCCTAACCGTTGCGGAAATGTCGGCACTTGGGGAAGCTCTGATCGAGGCGGAAACCACGGGAATCCCCTACGACATTGATGCGTCGAAACCGCATGCGAGGAATGCGGCAAAACCCGAGAATCGGAAGACTGTGTTCGGCCCTCACGCTGTGGCTGCGATCCGCTTGCTCCTGCTAACTGGCGCCCGGAAACGCGAAATCCTTGATCTTCGATGGCAGGATGTAGATTTTCAGCGCGGGCTTCTTTTCTTGGGAGATTCGAAAACCGGCCCTAAGACAATCATCCTGTCGGAGGCGGCTGTGGAAGTTCTGCGGCAAATCCCGCCGATCGGAAAGTTTGTTATCGCTGGCGCATCCGCTGGCGCCGAAGATGAAAAGCCGCGCGCTGATCTTAACGCACCGTGGCGGGCTGTGTTGAAAAGGGCCGGGCTCGAGAAGGTACGTCTTCATGACCTCCGTCACTCGTTTGCCAGTATTGGTGTTGGAGATAGCTTGGGGCTTCCTATCGTGGGCAGGTTGCTTGGGCACACCCAGGCCGCGACCACGGCTCGATATTCGCATTTGGACACTGATCCGCTTAAGCGCGCCGCAGACGCCATCGGCGACCGTATCACTACTGCACTGGGGAAGAAGTGATGGCGCGTATTCCAGGAGGCTTCTCGTCCCAAGCGTTTGCGATCGAGTGCGCGATCCACGAGGGTCGCGACGGCGACGCAAGGAATCTGCTATTTAGGGCGTTGGCAGCTGGGCAAGCCGATCCGCAAACTCAAAGATTGGCCGCCCGTTACTTCGATCCGAAGAAAAAACCTCGTGGAAGGCCAAAATCCGCCCCGGCCTATTGGTTCGACATTGGGACGGAGTTTTATTCAATGCGTGGTCGTGGCGTCAAATACGAGGACGCATTGCGCAAACTCTCCGAAGACTTCGGGCGATCAGAGACAAACATCCGAACAGCCATCGCATACTATGACGAATCCAAGGCAGCGCACGACGAGGCCACTGCAGAATAATGCAGTTTATTTGCCTAAAATGACTCCGGAAACTCGGCCATATTCATGGCATCACCACGCTATGAGAGGAGATGCCATGACAAGTAACATCCGTACTCGGCAGGCCGCCGACTATCTTAGTCTTTCGAAATCCACCCTCGACAAACTTCGCTGCTCCGGCGGAGGCCCACGGTTCTACAAGCTGGGTCGCGCGGTCATTTACGACGTCACCGACCTTGACGCCTGGAAGGCTGAGCGTGCTCGCACGTCCACGTGGGGTGCCGCAAATCAGAACACACCGGAACCGGCGGCCGCCTAGCCGCCTTGACCCGTTGCTATGCGCCTAGGTTAATCGAAGCACCGGCGCTCGTGTAGCGCGCCCATTCATCAACACCATCATTAGCAAACCGGCCTCGTCGCCGGAAGAGGAGGAATCTTGCCTATCATCAGCACCAAAGAAGGCACGGCCATCAATTCGGATCACGTGGTCCAGTTTACGCGCTTGCGAAATGGCCAGACGCGTTTTCTCCTTTCCACGGGCGGAGAGGTGACCGCGGAGGCTTACCGCGAGGATATGGATGACCTCTTTGTTCCGGTATTGCCCGCCCAACCCGGGTTCGTGGCGGTCTTCGTCGACCGTTTGAGCGACGGCACTTTGCACTACCGGCACCGCTCGGTAATCGCTTGGCGGCTTTGCGCGTCAGGAAATTACCCAATTTTCGAGGGCTACCATGAAGATGCTGACGACTACGCGGTGGTGATAGATCCGGCTGGCGGAGTCTTTGACTCAGATCACAACATGTGGGCCACACTTGAGGAGTGGCGGAAAGAGTACGAGGCGGAGCAAAGCGAGATCGCTGCCAGCGTGGTGAAGGCCGCCTGATGAAAATCCTTGATTTGAAACCCGCCTCTGGAAACGGAGGCGGGGCGGTGAAGCTCATGGCGACTTTTGACCTTGAGCTTTCCCAAGACGTGCGCCTTTTCGGTCTGCGGCTGATGGAGGCTGCAGATAGCAGACGTTTGATCTACGCCGCGAACGCCAACGGTGGGCGAAGGACCGCGACGTTTTCACCGGCACTGGCGCAAGCCATTACCTTAGCCGCAACTCAGCATCTTAAGGGGCACGAAACCGCCAATGAGCAACACCGCCGTACAGCTTGATCCCCGCCAAATCGCGCAGTCCTTGGGCGGCACAGCTCGCGGCAATCAGATTTCGGCGCCGGCACCTGGGCATTCCCGAAAAGACCGCTCGCTTTCTGTTCGGATTGACCCGTCCGCCCCAGAGGGGTTTGTCGTCAACGGATTCGCCGGCGAGGATCCGCTGGGGCTGCGCGACTACGTTCGCACGAAAGCCGGCTTGCCCGACTGGGAGCCAGAACGCCGTGTTCACATGGCGCCAACATTGCACCTCCGTCTCGTCAAAGGCGCGGAGCCGCCGAAGCCATTCACCGATCGTCACCTGACGAGACAAGGGTACGCCCACGCGGCCACGTACGATTATGTCGACGGGTCGGGCGAAGTATTGTTCGAGGTTCTTCGGTATGAGCATCCAGCGGAGCCAAAGACCTTCACTCAGCGGCGTCCCGACGGGAATGGTGGCTGGTTCGCCGGACGTGGTGACTCTGTCTTGTACCGCTTGCCGGAGATTCTAGCCAACACGACGGATCCGATCTTCGTGGTCGAGGGAGAGAAGGACGCCGACCGGCTGGCGTCATTTGGTTTTCTCGCGACCACGCCTCCACAAGGCGCTTGGCCCGATGATTTGTCGGTGCTCGCCGGAAGGAAGATTTATGTCCTTGCCGACAACGATGTGCCCGGAGAGAGGAAAGCAGCTGCGGCGATCGAGCGCCTAACCGGTATTGCTACAGTCACCCGCGTCGATCTTCCAGGGTTGCCAGATCGGGGGGACGTATCCGACTGGTTTGATGCCGGACGCACAGCCGAGGAACTTGTAGCGCTTTGCAAAGATGCGGCCCCGCTGCCGGCAAACGACAACACTCCACCATCAGAGTCCGCCCTCTCAATATTCGACTGGACCGTCGATCGCTTCGTCGGTGCGGCGCCTCCGGTCGAATACCTAGTCGACGGCGTGATCCCCCTTGGCGTTCCAGGCATGGTGTCAGCCGCTGGCGATACGGGTAAATCATACGCGCTGCTCGAACTACACCGCCGCGTGGCTTTCGGCTCTAACCAGTTCGCATCTCCGATTTTCGGCGGGAAGGTCGTTGCTGAGGGAACGTCGGTGATGATCACGAGCGAGGATGATGCAAACGAAGTGCACCGACGTATCGCCGCGCTTGATGAGAAAGAGCAGCGCTACTCCTCAGTTGGAAAGAGGATGATTGTGGTACCGCTCCCTTCAGCGGGCGGAGCGCGTGCCTTTTGGAGGGAAGATCGGAAGATTGGCCTTTTGGAGACCGATGAGTTCAGGCGGATTTGCGAACAGCTCCGCGAGATACCAGACCTTAGGCTCGTTACCTTCGACCCGCTCGCTTCGTTTGCCCATCTTGCACTCAATGAAGATCCGACGGCCGGGCAATTCGTTTGTTCTTCGCTGGCACGGTTGGCATCCGAGACCAAAGCGACAGTGCTTGTTGCGCATCACATGCGGAAGAGTAAGACGCCCATCGAGACGCTGTCTGACGCTCGCGAGGCGATCCGCGGCAGCACCGCCTTGGTCGATGGTTTGAGGCTTGCGTATGCCATGTGGCCGGCGGATGAGGCGCGTGCGAAGCGGGTCTGCAAATCTTTAGGTATCGGTCACGAGCCCAATAAGATCGTCCTCGGCGGTGTGGTAAAGGCCAACGGCGCAGCGCGGCGCATGATGTCGACATACGCCAGAAACGAGACTGGTCTTCTGATTGACAGGAGCGCCGGTTTGGGTGCGGCGGCACCCGCGCAGGGCGATCTGCGCGCTGCGCTCGTAGTTTCGGTAGAGGCGGCTGCAGCAGCAGGCGCGCCTTTCACCAAAACAGGTGCGAGCGGACTCTTCGAGCTCCGCGAACGACTACCGGAAGAGCTAAGGCGCATGGGCAAGGCGCGGCTCGATGCTTTAGCAGCGGATGCTCTCGAACGCGGCGACATCGTTCGCGTAGCGGCTCGCGGTGAGAAAACCGCAAAATGGCTCGACGTACCAACGGGCATGTTCGCCGCTGGGATTGGCACCTTCACGGCTGGAACGCCGCGCTGAATATCCGTTCCCAGAGAGCGGTGGGAACGGCCGTTCCCGTGGGAATGGGAACGCTAAGTACTTGTTTATGTTGAATTTCCCGTTCCCGTTCCCAGCGTTCCCAAGAATTTTGGGAACGGCTAAGTCGTTGAAAATAAAGCCGTTCCCACGTTCCCAGGTTTTTCCCTTCTTTCAGAAGGGGAGGCGTCTGGGAACGCCATCCCCGAAATGAAGGAGCACAGAATGATCCGAACCCGCATTCAAAACATCGGCGGCGCATTCCCAGGTCGCGGAGCAGCACCAGCAATGACCCGCGATTTTCACCTCGCTCGAGGGGAGCGTACGGCAATTGATCGGCTTGGCGACAGAGCCGCCTTCCGCCCAGTCGTGAACTCCGATGCAGGCTCGCTGGTCGCTGCCAACGATAACCAGCCGAAGAAAAAAACCCGCACGGAGGATGCCGCTTGAGCCAGGCCAAGATGAGCAATCGTGATTTTTCGAACCTTTCCGCCCTCCTGGCCGCCGCAGCCTCGCCGGCAACCACAACCACACCTGTCCCCGCAAAGAAACCTAGACCGGTGCCGGCCAACGACAACAAGGCGCCGGACGTCCTGGCGTGGCCAACCCTTGCGAGGCTCGCTCATCGTGGCGACGAATCCCGAGTATTCGCGCTGAGGCATTGGCGAAACCTCCTCCATCCCGGCACTGGTTACATGCCGCCAGAGCCCACGGAAGACGACACCGACGAGTCAGAGATCGAGGTCCGTCCTTCCGAAGCAGAACTGCTTCGCGCCGTCGGCTGGACTGTGAACGGAGTAGAAAGATGGGAGCATACAGGCCGGATCGTCAACACCTACGCAGCGGCACAGATCGAGCCCACGATCAACCGTCATCGCAACGGCGCTGTCGACATCGAACTCGGCGATCTCGTCTTCCGCGATGGCGAGATGATAGAATGGGGCCGCACCAGGAAGGGCAGGGCGCTGCGCCCCGTGGAGCGCGCGCGAGGCGTTAAGGGGCGTGAACAGCCGGGAAGGCCCGAGGCAGCTATCCGCGCGTACCTGCGGGCTCCAGCGACAACGCCGTCGCCGTTCACTGCCGTGTCGCTTCGGCGGCCGTGCTCAGCAGCGACGGCTATTACTGATATGTATGATCCTCTACCTGGCGTCGAGGAAGCGCGCGAGGTTCTTCGAGAACACCGCGTCGATGGTTCGGTACCCTTCCAAGAACTACCCGTGCCAGCCACCCAATGCCCCGACGGCCTAGTCGCGGGTCCGCAGTGGGTGGGCGGCGTCAAAAAGCCGAAGCCGCTGGGAGAGATTTCGGCCGCTGCTGGCCGTGAGCCCGAGGTCGTTCGCCAAATAGAGATCGGCGACTATCTGAGACATTTGCGGCGGCTGCTTGGCGACCACGCGAAGGTGCTAGATCTGGCGATCACCGACGCGTCCGCTAAGGAAATCGGCATCGCGATGGGGAGGGCGCCAGCGTATGCAGAGAAAGCCGGCCCGCACATGATCGATGCTGCCGTCGACGCACTCATCGCCTTCGACGATACCGCTAGGACAGAAATTGCCCCGATAGGAGAAAAAATCGCGGCTTAGTGTCCGGTCGAGCGAGCCGCCGTGCCGTATATTATTGAAGGGATTGATTTCCCGGAGGTCGCCATTGCGCGGCCTCTTCTTTTTTGAGGCGCCGGCAAGCGGCGGACGTTCGAAACTCGCGAACTTTGCCGGGACTGCCTCGAACCTACAAAAACCAATCAGTAGCTACTTGCTCGGCGATTGAAGCTATCGACCGCATTACTATATTCGGTGCGTGCCTTGCTATTGTCGCTGTTAGCTTCGTCGACAGCTTCCTGCGCCTCATCGTTGCGGCAGGACATGTAGCGTTCAACGTCCGACTGGTAGGATTCCATTTCTCGCTTGCACCGGTCGTAATCGTCCTCGTCGTCGAAAGAGCCAAAGCTCGTCGCGCAATACGGAGCGGATGGCTCAGAGCAATATGCGAAAGATGCTGACGGGCTGAAAAGCAAAAGTGAGGCTAGAACGTAGCGCATCGGAGTCCTCTGAGTGTCTACCTCATTTCTGCATGTCTAAATTTGGCTGTCCATCTTCGTTTTTCATCTGCCCAATCTACGGCTAGATGCCAGCGGCTCGGACGCGGCATTCCGTTGGGCTTTTCCTTGGCAGTTCTAGGGCCTAGCCTGCGACATCGCCTCGTTGACCGGTCTCGGTCCTGCGGTGGCTGCCTTACTAATTGGCTGGCGCGCTCAGAAGGGCCGCTCGGCACAGGTTGAGATAATGCCACGGCAGACGCTCTCGACGGTCAATAACTTCCCCCATTGCCTTGGCGCGCCTCCTCTCGCGACATGGCGATCGTGCGGCGGCCTCCCTGCGGGTTGAGGTCGCCGCTTTTGTTATTCTGCGCGGTAGAGAAGCCAGGTATGTCGATCAAAGAAACCGATTCATTGCGCGCTCGTCAGCCAAAGTCTCTCTCGCAGATGCAAGAAGACGTTCTGCTGTCATTCCTTCAGTGCGTTTCGACGCACGGTTCAGCTCCTCGATTGCCTTTTGAAAAAGAAGCTCCCGCAATTCTCGAACGGTTGCGCTTTCATCGGCTATGACGCGAACTTTAACCGTCGTCCAATGGGTGACATCGCGACCTTCTAGCTCATCGTCATGGGCGAACTTTACCTCGCCCCACCAGCGGCGAGGATCCTCGGTACTATTGTGAAGATTGCCTATCTCAAAGTTTGGCACCCCTGCAGGCATGTGGATCCCTCCGGTTGTTATTCTGCCATTCGAGCACAATCCTACGGAAGCAGCAACATCTTCGAGTCCGAAGCGGTCCACCATCTACGCCGATATAGCTCATCAGGTAGAGCGCCTGCCTTGTAAGCAGGATGTGGCTGGTTCAAGTCCGGCTGTCGGCTCCATAACCAGTGTGTAGCGCAGCCTGGTAGCGCACGTGACTTGGGCTCACGGGGTCGCAGGTTCGAGCCCTGCCACACTGACCATATCGAGGTGTCATGGTAGACCCCCGCTCAGAAGAAGCCGCTGCCTATCGCCGTCTGTATAAGACGGCTCGTTGGCGCCGGATACGCGAGCATCAGTTGGCGCTTCACCCCCTGTGTGAGTGGTGCCTGGAGCGCGAAGAGGTCACGGAGGCGACTGAGGTGCACCACTCTGATGGTGGACACAAGGGCAACCTCGACAAGTTCTGGCACGGGCCGTTCATCAGCACATGCAAGCCATGCCATTCATCGAGAGGGCAGCTAGAGGACAACGGCAAGGCGGTCGTGGTCTATGGGCCAGATGGTTGGCCGATTTGATCAGAAAATGGATGAAAATAAATCGATAAATCGATGATTTATTTGCATTTTATGCTTGACGAAGAGATCTGGTCGTGATATGATAGAAGGTTACCCCCCCGGGGGCGGTCAAAAGTCGCCGCCGGGCCTCTTTTGGGAACCGGAGCTGGGGTTTTTCGTACATTTTTCCAATTCAAAAGTTGAGGGTATGCGATGGCAAAGCCACGCACGCCGAAGGCAAAGGCTGCGGTAACGGGGCAAGCCGCGGTTCGCAGAAAGAAATTCGAGGAGCGCCATGAGCCGGTTGTCGCTGACGCTGTCGGCGAGCCGTTCGAGTGGCTGAATGAATTCGCGCAGAAAGCATGGCGCGAGATTGCATCTGAGGTGCCCTGGCTCAACTCGAGCCACCGAGGTCATCTGGCGATCGCCGCGAACATCCGCGGGCGAATGATGAAGGGTGAAGACGTTGGCGTACAAGCCATGAACCTTCTGCGTCAGTGCTACGGTCAAATGGGGGCGACACCGGCCGATGCCAGCAAGGCTGGAGCAAAACCGGATGGCGAGCGTAAAGACCCGGCCGACGAGTTCTTCGACGAGTAACATCCCTTCGCACTTCGACCCAGTCTACCCGACTGGTCCGGTTGATGAATACGCGGAAAAGGTCATCAGGGGCGACATTGTTGCCGGTCCACATGTGCGGAACGCCTGCCGTAGGCATCGCGACGACCGCCTGAACGGGCCAGCACGCGGCGTCCACTGGGATCCTGCAGCAGCTGACCGTGTTCTGCGGTTTTTCCCAGCGGTGTTGCGCCTCAATGGCGGCCAGTTCGAGGGGCGGCCCTTCCACCCGCACCTGTCGCAGCAGTTCAAGATCGGCTCCATCTTCGGTTGGAAGCGCGTGGAATCGGACGGCGCAATCCTGCGACGCTTTCGACGCGCCTACATCGAGGAAGGTAAGGGCAACGGCAAGTCCCCGCTGGCGGCCGGCATAGGACACTACTGCCTAACTTCGGACGGCGAGGCGGCCGCTGAAATTTATGCGGCCGCGGCCAACAAGGACCAGGCGTTCGTTCTGTTTCGCGACGCGGTCGCGATGTACGAGCAGTCTCCGGCGCTGAAGTCCAAGCTGACGCCGTCTGGTGGTAACCCGGTCTGGAACCTGTCATACCTCAAGAAGCGGTCGTTCTTTCGACCCATCTCGCGAGAGGGTGCGCACTCGGGTCCCCGCCCGTACATCGCGCTGTGCGATGAAATCCACGAGCATCCGGATGGCAAGGTCATTGAGATGCTGGAGCGCGGCTTCAAGTTCCGCCGGCAGCCGCTGTTGTTCATGATCACGAACTCCGGTTCGGACAGGAACAGCATCTGTTGGGACGAGCACCAGCACGCGGTCAAGGTGGCGGCAGGGACGCCAACGCCGGACGATGATTTCACCTATGTGGGCGAAGTTATCGACGACACGACGTTTTCGTATGTTTGCGCGCTCGACAAGGACGACGATCCGTTCACGGATCCGACCTGCTGGCAGAAGGCAAACCCCCTGTTCGGGGTGACGCTGAAGCACGACTATCTGGCTGGCGTCGTCAACCAGGCAAAGGACATCCCGTCCAAGAGAAACGGCATTCTTCGCCTGCATTTTTGCGTTTGGACTGAAGCTGACACCTCATGGATACCGCGACCCTTGATCGAAAAGGTCATGGTCGACTTCGACCCTTACGAGGAGCACAGGGGCAAGCCAATCAACGCGGCTGGCCTAGACTTGTCAGGGGCAAAGGACTTGACGGCGGCGGCTTTCGTTGTCGAGACCGGCACAAAGCGCATTGCCCGAGAGGACGGAACGGAAGCTGACCTCCCGACCTATGATGCCTGGATTGAGGCGTGGACGCCTCGCGATACGATGGACGAGCGTACCAAGCAGGATCACCTGCCATACAGGCTGTGGTTCGAGCAGGGCTACGTGCATGCGCCAGAAGGCGCTCGAATTCGATACGATCATGTCGCCGCGATGTTCGCCAAGCTCAACACTGAGCATGGCATTGGCGTACTTGCCTACGACAAATACGTCTATGACAAGTTCGCCGACGAGCTCGATGGTTATGGCGTCGACATCAACAGCGTTGCCCATCCGCAGGGTGGCAAGAAGCGCGCAAAGCCTGACGAGAAGAAGGTTCAGGCGGCAAAAGATGCCGGCGAACCGCCTCCGTTAGGCTTGTGGATGCCAGGCAGCTTGGCTGCGTTGGAGACGCTGATCCTCGAAGAGCGTATCCGCCTTCGAAAAAGCCCGGTTCTGATGGGTGCCATTATGGCCGCCCACGTCGAGACCGACCCGCTTATGGGCAATCAGTGGCTATCCAAACTGAAGTCAACGCAGAAAATCGACCCGGTCATAGCTCTATGCATGGCTGTCGGTGCTGCGGTTGATGGTGCGCCTGCAGCACAAGGTCAATCCTTCTGGGAAGTCCTCGACCCCACGACGGACTATTCGAAAGCCGCCTAGCCCATCGGGCAAATCAAAAACAAGGAATGCCTGATGGGTATCATTGCGAGGCTACTTGGTCGAAAGACCGAGGAAAAAGCCGTGTCTTTCGACCCCGTGTGGCTCGATTTCTTCGGCGCCAGAACGTCAAAGGCCGGGGTTCCTGTTTCTTGGGAGCGGGCGCTGGACGTCAGCACGGTTTTCGCCTGCATCAGGGTGATTGCGGAAGGCGTCGCGCAGGTTCCGTTGCGAGTCATGAAGGAACTACCAGACGGCAAGGGGAGCGTGCCGGCGCCAGAGCATCCGCTCTACAAGGTGCTGAACAGCAAGCCAAACCAGTGGCAGACGTCATTTGCGCTTCGCGAGACGATGATTTTCCATCTCGCGCTGACCGGAAACGCCTTTTTCTACAAGAATATCGTGCGAAATCGGGTCAAGGAACTGATTCCGATTGATCCCGGCTGCGTGACGGTCACGCGGAACGACGACTATTCCATCACGTACACCGTTACGGACCTGTCCGGCAGCACGATGACGCTTCCCCAGTCTCTGGTGTGGCACATCCGCGGGCCGTCGTGGGACACATGGCGTGGTCTGGATGCGGTAAGGCAGGCGCGCGAGGCTATTGGCCTGACGATCGCCACCGAGAACACGCAAGCCGAGATGCACGCCAACGGCCTGCAGACCTCCGGCACGTATTCGACGGAACAAAAGATCGATCCGGAGAAATACAAACAGATTCAGGCTTGGATTGCCGCTCAGATCGGCGGCCCGAACAAGCACAAGCCGTTTATCATCGACTCGGGCTTTAAGTGGGCTCAACAGTCTATGACGGGCGTCGATGCGCAACATCTAGAGACCCGCAAGTTCCAGATCGAGGAAATCTGCCGTTCGTTCCGTGTTTTGCCCCCTATGGTGGGGCATTCCGGCCAGGCGATGACATTCGCCAGTGCCGAGCAGATCTTCCTGGCTCACGTCATTCACACGCTCATGCCGTGGATCGTCCGCATTGAGCAGTCCATCGACAACGATCTGCTTGATGGCGACGAAGACGCAGCATTTTTCGCCAAGTTCAACGTCAATTCTCTGCTTCGCGGCGCCCACAAGGACCGCGGCGAGTATTATGCCAAGGCTCTCGGGTCGGGCGGCGCTCCGGCTTGGATGACGCAGGACGAGGTTCGCGCAGAAGAGGACTTCAACGCCTTCGGCGGGGAGGCCGGGGTGCTGCCGAAACCAACAAATGTTGGTGGTCAGCCGGCCAAAACGCCTGCAAACGACAATATTCCCAAGGAAACGGCCGCATGACCATGGAACATCTTCAGGTCAAGTTTGCACCTAGCGAAATTGACTCTGTTACCGGCGAATTTAAGGGTTATGGCGCCGTCTTTGGGAACATTGACAGCCATGGCGACGTGATCATGCCAGGTGCATTTGCCGAAACGTTGGCGGAGTGGGCTTCTAAGGGCCGATTGCCGGCCATGAAGCTTATGCACGGCAGCGCGATCAACATTTTTACCGGCGATGATATCCCGATCGGCAAATGGACCTCCATGCGGGAGGATTCTCGCGGTCTGTACGTCGAAGGTAAGATTTCGGGCCTCGATACGGACTATGGACGCCGGATTCACGCTCTTATGAAAGATGGCGTCCTGGACGGCCTGTCCATCGGATATCGCCCTAAGAAGGCATCCGCTGGCAAGAACGGGGCTAAAAGGCAGCTGGATTCAGTGATACTGCGGGAAGTTTCTCTCGTTGATGAGCCATCCAACGACAAATCGCGCGTCACCAGCGTGAAACACGAATTTAACCCGCGAGCAATGGAAGACGGCCTGCGTGATGCAGGTCTGTCGCGGGCGGACAGCGTGAAAGCTGTTGCGGTCTTCAAAAGCCTGCTGCTTCGCGACGAAGCAGAGCCGAATGACGGTCTTCGTGATGAAGAAGAAGCGGCAACCAAGAGCGACTCCGAGCTTCAGAAGCTGGCCGAGCGTATCAAGGCGCTGATCGCCTAGCGGCGGCACGCTCTACCCTACAAAATCATCAGGAGATTATCATGACGGATAAAACCGCCATCGAACAGGTTATGACCGCCTTCGAAGAATTCAAGTCGACCAACGACGCTGCAATTGCCGAGCTGAAAAAGAAGGGCGTCAACGACCCGCTCGTCACCGAGAAGCTCACCAAGATCGAAGCCACGCTGGCCTCGTTTGAGGATGCCAACCAGAAAGCGACCGCGGCTCTGCTCGAGGCGAAAAAGGCCGCCGACGCAGAGAAAGCGCATGTCGACGATCTGGAGGCCAAGCTCAATCGTCTTTCATTGAGTGCCGCTAACGACAACTTCCGAAGAGACGACGTCAAGTCGAAGGCGAATGCCTGGGCGCGCGCGGTCCACGATGCATCCGTTTTCGGCTTGCACAGCATCAATGCCGCTCAGCAGAAGGCTCTGGCTGACGTCACGGCGGAATATAAGGCAATGGGCATCGCGACCGATACTCAGGGTGGCTACCTCGCCCCGGCCGAGTACATCCGTGAAATCATCAAGGGCGTCACCGACGTTTCTCCGGTTCGCTCACTTGCCCGCGTTCGCCAGACGGCCTCGAAGGCGATCATGATCCCGAAGCGCACCGGCCAGTTTGCCGCGCAGTGGGTCGCTGATCAGGGCACGAAGTCGGAGACTGATGGCCTGCGCTACGGCATGTGGGAAATCCCGACCCACGAGATGTACGCGCTCATCGACATCTCGAACCAAAACCTCGAAGATTCCGCATTCAACATGGAATCGGAAATCAGCTTCGAGGCTACCGAGCAGTTCGCTGTTGCTGAAGGAGCTGCCTTTGTCTCCGGCTCTGGTGTTGGCCGTCCGGAGGGCATCCTTGTCGCGGCTGGTGTGACTGGTAACAACTCGGGCTCGGCCACGACTATTGCTGACGCCGACGGCCAGGCAAATGGCCTCTTCACGCTGAAGTACAGCCTGAAGTCCTCGTATGCTCGCAATGCGAACTGGATCATGAACCGCACCACGCTCGGTTCCGTCCGCAAGCTTAAGGACGCGCAGAAGGGATACATCTGGCAGCCCGGCATCGCGCTTGGCGCTCCAAACACCATCGACGGCGACCCGTATGTGGAAGTTCCGGACATGCCGTCCGAAGGCGCCGGTGCCGTGCCGATCGCGTATGGCGATTTCGCCCGCGCCTACACGCTGGTGGATCGCATCCAGAT
>NZ_JBLZPH010000083.1:139939-143007 GCF_049199205.1 Shinella sp. M31
AACCACGACCGGTACGGGTGTTGACCTTGCCGGCTTTGAGTCGGCTGCCGTCGTAATCAACACCGGCGCCATCGCTGGCAGCGGTGTTTTCAACGTCACGCTTGAAGAGTCTGATGTTTCTGGCTCCGGCTATACCGCCGTTGCAGCTTCGAAGATCCAGGGTACGTTGCCGACCCCGCTGGCTGCCTCAACCGTCTATAAGCTCGGCTACCTCGGCGACAAGCGATACATCAGGCCCGTCCTGACGCTGGCCTCGGGCACGTCGATCGTTGCTGGTGCCGTTGTCCTAAAGGGCAACGCGCGTTCGAAGCCGACCGCCTGATGTATAAAGTGGTGAAGCCGTTCCCTTTCTCGGAGGACGGCTTCACGCTCGTTGATCTGAATGCGGACGACGAGCGTGATTTTGGCGATCTCGCCGCCGGGCTCGAGGCGGAAGGCTTTATTCAGCCTGCGGCCAAGAAGGTCGCGGTCGATGAGCAGGCTGAGCCGCGTACCAAGAGGAAATAGCGATGGCTCTGCGCCTTGTGACGGAAATTGCGCCGATTATCAGCCTGGCCGACGCAAAGGCGCACCTTCGTGTCCTCCACGACGATGACAATGGATACATTTCAGGTCTGATTGCGACCGCTGGAGACTGGCTCTTCGGTGAAAACAGTTGGTTAGGCCGATCTGCGACAGCTTCGGAGTGGGAGTTGACGCGTTGCGAGTTCCCAGTTGGCCGCATCGACCTACCGAAACCACCGCTCGTGTCGGTCAATGGCGTGTTCTATACGCCTTCTAACGGCGATGAGGAGCAGGAATTAACAGGATTTCGAACTCTGGGTGAGGGCGGAAGCGGTTACATCTTGCCCGCGAAGGACCAGGAATGGCCTGAGACCGACGGCGAACCAGAGTCGGTTCGCATCGAGTTTACGGCTGGCTATGCGGCATTGCCGGCGTCGATCAAGCACGCCGCTTTGCTGTTGATTGGTCACTGGTACGAGAATCGTGAAGCCGTAGCCGAAGCTAAGTTGAGCGCCATGCCTATGGCAGTCGAAGCGCTCCTCATGCCCTATCGAAATTGGCCCTCGTAAGGGCAAGGAGACCCCATGACAGCACTGAGCATTACCGCGGCGAACGTCGTTGCGGGCACGAATTCCACGCGCGATATCGGCACGGCTGGCACGACCATTACCGCAGGGCAGGCTGTCTATCTGGACACTGCCACGAACAAATGGCTTCTGGCGGATACTAATTCCGCAACTGCCGCCGCGCGCGTTGCTTCGGCTATCGCGCTGAACTCGGCGAGCCTGAACCAGCCTATTTCGCTGCATAAGAGCGGCGACATCACGATCGGTGCGACGGTCACGGCCGGCGTTGCCTATTACCTTGGCGGCACGGCCGGCACGATCGTTCCGGTGGGTGACCTGACGACGGGCGACTATCCGCAGATTATCGGCATCGCGAAGTCCGCGACTGTCCTTGCTGTCGACTTCCAGTCGGCTGGAGTGGCGCTCTAAGATGTGGGTCCGGTTCACCGAGGATCATAACTGGGTGCAGCCGGGCTTCACGATTGCATACAAAGCCGGCATGCACCTGAACGTGACGCGCGCGTGCGCTGACGAGGCTTTGGCGTCCGGTAAGGCGGTACGGGCGAAGCGGGAGGCTGCTGATGGCAAAGAAGCCGAGTAGCGGTAGATGGGAGAAATGCCCATTTACTGGGGAAATTGGCTATCTCCGCGATACTCTTTTTGTTGCCCTTATGCGGCGATGTGGAAAGTTAGGTCGTTTCGCACTTGACTGGCGCTTAGGTGTCAGCCTTGGACACGGTTCCCTATCTTCCCTCAAGAATGCGTGGCGCTGGTGGGGGCTGCATGGCAAAGAAGCCGAATAGCGGCGCGCTGCGCGTCAAGCTGCACTTTCAGGTCCGACCTTTGGTCGATGACGGTATGGGCAACGAGCAATCTGGCCCATGGGAAACGGTCTTCACCGACTTCGCGGAACTCATTCCGCTTAGGGGCGGCGAGCCGGTAATGGCGGCCCGTCTGACGGGCATACAGCCGTACATCATGCGAGTCCGCAGTCATGCGGCAAGCCGTGAGGTAACGCCGTCCTGGCGCGCTCTGGACGCCCGCAATCCAAAGCGCGTGCTGAACATCAGATCAGTCTCCGACCCGGATCAGACAAATGCCTGGCTCGAGATGGTGGCCGACGACGGCGTAGCAACATAGCGGCGGACAACGTAAGGCGGGGTAGGGTATGGCGCTGAAAGCCACAATCACGGGCAAGGACGAGCTCTTCCGTCGGCTTACGCAGGTTGCGCCGAACGTTGCGAAGTATGCCACCGAAGCCAAGCGAAAAGCCGGCGACGAACTGGCTGAGGCTATCCGTCAGCGGGCGCCGACCGGCGCGACGCTGGAATACATGGAAAGCATTGAGGCCGACGAGCTCGCGAACCGTCCGCATCAGGAGCGCGTGAGCAAGGCCGCTGCCAAGGATCCGACCGCTGTTGGGTTGTTTGCCGAATACATCTGGCGTTGGTTGGAGTGGGGTACTGCGCCGCATAATACCGCCAAGGGCGGCGGCACAGTTCTAGGGCAGGCGACACACCGCGAAGGCGGCGGCACGCAGCATCCCGGCACTCGGGCGCAGCCACATATTTTCCCGACATATCGCGCAATGAAGCCCAAGATCATGAAGCGCATCCGCGCTGCGGTGAACAAGGGCGTTCGGGAGGCCATGAATAAATGAGTCCCGAACTGGAACTGCAGGGCGCCATCGTCACGCGCCTCAAGGTGGATGCGTCGCTCATGAACCTCGTCAACGGTGTTTATGACGAGCCACCTACCACACGGTGGGCCACGCCAAAACTTGGCTACGTCACAATCGGCGAGGCGCAGTTCATTCGAGATGACGCGACCTGCATCGAGGGCGGCGACGTCTATCTGACTTTGCATGCCTGGTCTCGGAAGGTCGGCTTTCCCGCTGTGAAGGAGATCGCATTCGCGGTCTCGGAAAACTTGCATATGGCGCCGCTGGTCCTGGCATCTTGGCGCCTTGTTTCCATCATGCACCGACAGACGCGCGTT
>NZ_JBLZPH010000083.1:143032-147613 GCF_049199205.1 Shinella sp. M31
GTTTCCATCATGCACCGACAGACGCGCGTTTTTCGCGATCCTGACGGACTGACAAGCCATGCCGTGATTGAGTTCGCGGCGTCGGTTCATAAGCCGCTGGCATAGGCCGGGCATTCCTCAAAATCACACATGAAGAACGTCCGGCGCGCCCGGCGAAGGAGATACCATGTCAGACGGCGAACAGCTTGGCCGACTCTTGCTCATCAAACTCGGCGACGGAGCATCGCCGGAAATCTTTACCAATCTCTGCGGTCTGAAGGATCGTAGCTTCGACCTTTCGGCCAACACGGTCGACACCACGAAGCCCAGCTGCACCAATCCCGGCGGCCCGGTTCAGAAGACCAGCCGCCCAGGCATCACCAGCCGCACCTTCTCTGGCTCTGGCACGTTCGTGTCCAGTGCGATCATGAAGACCTTCATGGTGCATGTGAACGACGCGACGGTCTTCAACGCGCAGGTCGTCGTGCCTGGGCTCGGCACCTATGCCGGCTCGTTTATGGTCTCGAGCTTCAAGCTCGACGGCGACATGGAAAACGACCTGCAGTTCAGCGGTACGTTTGAGGCTGCCGGCGCGCTGACCTTCACGGCAGAGGCGTAATCCATGGCTAAAGAGGAGAAGAAGACCATGGCTGAACAAAAACCCTTCCCGCTGGCAGTGAATGGCGCCCGCGGTGAGGTCCCCCTGTGGATCGGCGATGTGCCTCTGGTCATTGCTGCCACGATGGGCGGATTGTCGGCCGTATCGACGCGTTTGGACTGCAAGAGTTTCCAGGACCTGTTCGTCCGGCTGTCTGGCGTCGAGGTTGCGGCAACTGTCGCAGCGATCGAACTGATGACCGTTCGCGGCGATCGCCTGGCCGCAATCGATAAGCTGCGGATGAAACACTTTTCGGCATGTGCCGCGGCCTTCTCTGCTGCGTTGGCACATCATTTCGATGAGGGCGACGAGGGAAACGTGGAGGCCGTCGAAAAGGCGGCCTAAAGCGAAAAGAAGCTGCGTTCCCTTGGCGTGATTGGCTGCGTATCGGGCTTGGCGGTCTGCAATGGCGTCCGGCCGATTTCTGGGACGCCACGCTCACCGAGTTCTTCCAGGCGATCAATGGTCGGAATGAAGCAAACGGCGCGGAAGACAAGCCGGCTGCTCCATCCAAGGGTGAGATGGCGGCGCTTATGGCGCGGTATGGTTAGATGTTCTTGCCGAAGACGAAGCGCCTTTCTGTTCCGTCAGTGAACTGAATTGTGCCTTCGCCAGCTATTTGACTTGCGTTCGCGGTCGGTCGGGTCATCGTAACGGTTCCACTTTTCCTATCAGTGCATTGCACAGGGAAGACGGCTGTGGGGTTCTTCCACTCAAAGACGCCGCGACATGTGGCCTTCTCATCGGTGATGGAAAACTTTCCGTTCTCCTGCATGGCGCCAAAAGTCGTTGTGCCGGAGCCGCGCATGCCGGTGCTATCCACGTATTTGTTCTGAATAGTGTTGCATCCGGCGGTGGCCAGTCCAAACGCGACCACAAATAGCACTTTCCTCATCCACCCCTCCCAAAGCCCGCCTCGCGCGGGCTTCTCCATTTTAGGATGAACCTGCCTTGGCTGACAACTCCACCGACGACATGATTATCGCCATTGGCGTTGACTTGGCGACGATCAGGCGCGGGCTGAAAAAGCTCGAGCAGGAAGTCGGCACGTCAACCGGGCGCGTACAGAAGCAGTTCGAGACCGTCGGGCGCGGCATCGACAATGCCATGACTACCGCGATGCAGAATCGCATCAACGCGATGGTCGGCGTTGGGACGAAAGGCGCCAAGGAATGGACAGGGGCACTTGCCGACCAGGGCAAAGAGCTGGAGCGCCTGCGCGCCAAGTACAGCCCGTTGTTTGCGACGATAAATAACTACAAAGCGGCCGTGGCTGATATCCGCCGCGCTCATGCTGTCGGGGCGATCTCTGCCAACGAGATGACGGCGGCCCTCTCGCAGCAGCGTCAGGAAGCCCTGAAATCGATCGCGACCATCAAAGCGCGCAATTCGGCACTTTCTGATACGCCAGCCATGCATGGCGCCCGCGGCTTTCAGACCGCCAACATCGCTGCGCAATTTCAGGACATTGCTGTCACATCCGCAATGGGGATGAGCCCGCTGCAGATTGCTTTGCAGCAGGGCACGCAGTTATCCGCCGTGCTTGGCACAATGGGCAGCGGCAAGCAGGTAATCGCTGGTCTCGGTGCAGCGTTCGCGTCTCTGGTTAGCCCAGTGTCGCTGGTCACCATAGGTCTGATAGCCGGTGGCGCCGCTCTGGCGCAGTACATCACTGGTGCGGGCAACGTTAAAACAGCTGACGACGCCATCAAAAGCCACGCGGATACCATTGCCTCGATCAAAGACGCCTATGGTGAGGCGGCGGAAGGTCTTGGCGGATACGTCAAGAAGAGCCAAGCGGAGGCCGCTGCCGCCGCTCGAGAAAACCTAAAAGTTCAGCAGGACGTGGCCAAGGCGGCGACGTCCGAATTCAATAAGCTTCTCGGCGTCCTTCAGGCTCGCACTGGCGGTGCATCAGACGTTGCGACGCGGTTTCGTCCGTTCACAGAGGCTATTCGGGAGTTCCGCCAAAGTGTAGCCGAAGGCTCCCCGGATTTCGTTCGTCTTCGCAGTGAAATTGAAGCAATTGTCGCTACCAATCCTGAAGGTCTGCGGAGGCTTGCTGACGAGATAATCAACGGGTCAGTTGCTGCCGCTGATGCCGACCGTCGTGTGCGATCGGCTAAGGACGTCATAGCTGGGCTAGGCAAGATCGCGCTTGAGCAGACTGGCGGGATTGGCTCGCTTACCAATGCGCTGCAGGAACTGGCGGATATCGCGGTTCCAGCCATGAGCGACGCAGAGCGCGCTCTGGCTGCCTATCGAAAGGCTGTCCAATCTGCGCAGGGGGCGGAGGACCGGCGTGCCGCATCGAAAGCTTATGACGATGCGCGCCGCAGGATCGATGACGCCAATCCGACAATCAACAATGCCGACGGAAAGCGCGTCGCAGTTCCAGTCCCTGGCGACAAGCCGTCACCTCTCGACGGCGACGGCAAAGAGCTTAAGAAGCAGGAAACCGCAGCCCAGAAAGCTGCCAACGCTTACCGCGACCTGATCAAGTCGGCAAACGACCGCATCGGCCAGTTGCAGCTCGAAGTCGAGATCACCGGGCAATACGGCGTGGCAACGGACGCGGCGCGCTTTAGGCTGGAACTGTTGCAGCAGGCCGAAGACAAAGGCCGCTCACTCAATACAAAGCAGCGCGCGGAGATCGAGCAAAAGGTCGCGCTGTACGAGAAATACTCGCAAGCGCTAGCCGAAACCAAACTCCAGCAGGACCTGATGAATCAGGCCCGGTTCTCGTCGCTGTCCAAGCAGGACCAGCAGGTGGTGACGACGCTCCGCCAATACGGACTGTCTGAGGATCTGGGCGGCAAGAATGCCCAGGCCATTCGCCAATCGCTGCAGGGTCAAGAGATTTCGGACGGCTTCAAGTCGTTTGCGATGCAGTTCTCAACGGGGCTCATCTCAGAAGGAAAGAGTTTAGGCGAAGCATTTGGCGATGCAGTAAAAACTGCAGCTGCCAGTGCGATGCAGAAGTCGCTGGAAAGCCTGTTTTCGCAGATCGGTAATGCCCTCGCTTCTGCGCTAATGCCGAAGTTGGGTGGTGGTGCGTCGCCGTTTACTGCGACGACCACGCTAGGCGACCTACTTGGTGCAGGCGCGGCCCCGGTAGGGGCGGTTACGCGATCTGCGCTGCCTGCGCTAGGCAGTCAGTCTGGCAACATGACCGCCTATATGCAGGCCATCAAGGATATTGAGAGCAGCGGCGGCAACTACGGTGCACTCGGGCCGATCACGCGAAACGGAGACCGCGGTCATGGTGCCTACCAGGTCATGGGCAACAATATTGGCCCGTGGTCCAAGGAGGCGCTTGGTCGCTCAATCTCCGCAGACGAGTTCCTGAAGAACCCTGCGCTTCAGGACCAGATTTTCGCGCATAAGTTCGGCGGGTATGTCGACAAGTTCGGGCCGTCCGGTGCTGCGCAGGCGTGGTTCGGCGGGCCTGGCTCCGTCGGCAAGGGCGGCCTCGGCCAGGACATGCTTGGGACCAGCGGCAACGCCTACGTCAAGATGTTCGAAACGAACGTCGCGAAGATGGGGAATGTCGCTGGCGAGGCGACCAAGGGTATTGGCGCGATGAACGGCGGCCTTCAGGCCATCGCGCAGAACTTCGGGGCGGCAGGCGGTGGCATCAACCTTGGTGGTCTATTCTCCTCGTCCTTCAAGCCCAACACGACGCTGTCGAATTTCATCAACGGGATTCCCGGCTTTGATGGCGGCGGCCACACGGGCGCAGGCACCAGAACGGGTGGCCTAGATGGCAAGGGTGGCTTCCTGGCTCTCATGCACCCGCGCGAGACCGTCACGGATCACACCAAGATCAATGCCCCTCGCGCGCCGCGCCTTAATCCCTCGGGTGGCCCTCGCGTCGTTCGCAACGAATCCGCACTAACGGTGCAGATCCAAGGCGCGAATGGTGATGACCATGTCCGCATGCT
>NZ_JBLZPH010000084.1:0-22523 GCF_049199205.1 Shinella sp. M31
GCGCCGGATACGGATGCCTGCTGCGGCAGCATTTCCGCGAAGAAGCCGTTTCGCGCGAAGGGTGCCGACGCAAGGACGAGGCGGCGCACCTTGTCCGGTGCCTGCGCAGCCATCTGCAACGCAACACCGCCACCGAAGGAGTAGCCGAGCACGTCGACCTGATCATACCCAAGCCGGGTGACAAGTTCGGCCATGTCGGCGCCTATCGCGGGGATATCGATCGGTCGGCTGCCGAGCGGCGTGCGGCCATGGCCCTGGAGGTCGACGCCGATAACCTGGCGCTTCTCCTGCAAGGTCTTGAGGTTCTCGCCATACATCTCGATCAGGCCGAGGCCGCCATGCAGCAGGAGCAGCGGCTCACCCTTGCCGCGGATTTCGTAATAGTAGTCGATGCCGTTGACCGACAGGTGGCCGGCCTTGTCCGGCTTACCGACGATACTCTGCAACGGATTTTCCTTGACCTCCTCCGCCTGCGCCGCGGCGGGTGCAAAGGCGGCAAGGGCTGCGGTCAGAAGGGTGATGACGGTCATCTTCGGCATGTCTCTCTCCTCGGTTTCAACCGGCGCCTTGCCGGCCTCATGCACCAAGGACGCGTGTGGTCGCCGCATGCCGACAGGATGGGGGAAATTTTCGGAAACTACCTCGCAAATTGAATCACGATGCTGCGAATTCGATTCCGATTTCTGGCCTATGCCATTGAAATGTAAAGAAGACGGTTGCCCGATGCGGGGATGTGCAAAGGAAGAAAACTTTAACCCATGCGGATGCATATTAGCGCTACACCAATGCATCCCGGCCGGCCATGACGCACAGTTTCTCCTACACCCATTACGATCTCGACCTGCTACGCGGCGGGACCGTGGTCGAAATCACGCTGTCGGCCGTCGCCAATGTCCGCCTGATGAGCCACGCCAATTTCGACCTGTTCAAGAATGCGCGCCAGCACAAATTCCTCGGCGGCGTCGCCAAACAGTCGCCGATCCGGCTGACGATTCCGAAGAACGGCCACTGGCATGTGGTGGTCGATATGGAAGGACATCCGGGCAAGGCGCAGTCGTCGATCAAGATCGTGCCGCTAGCCCCTCAGAAGCCGGCGCAGCGCTTCAGCGCTGCATAATTAGCCTTCGCCGCGCTCCTTGCGCAGCTTTGCCCACCAGTCGAGCCGCTTGCGCAATTCGCGCTCGAAGCCGCGCTCCGGCGGATCGTAGAAAGTCCGGCGGCCCATCTTTTCCGGGAAGTAGTCCTGGCCCGAAAAGGCATCCGGCTGGTCGTGGTCGTAACGATATCCGTCACCGTACCCCTCACCCTTCATCAGCTTGGTCGGGGCGTTGAGGATGTGCTTCGGCGGCAGCAGCGAGCCGTGCTCCTTCGCCGCCCGCATGGCCGATTTGTAGGCGGTGTAGATGGCGTTGGATTTCGGCGCGGTGGCGAGATAGACGCAGGCTTGCGCCAGCGCGAGATCCCCCTCCGGCGAGCCGAGGAAATCATAGGCGTCCTTCACCGCATTGCATACGACGAGGGCCTGCGGATCGGCAAGGCCGATATCCTCGACGGCCATGCGCACCATGCGGCGGCAAAGGAAGAGTGGATCCTCCCCGGCATCGAGCATGCGCGTGAGATAGTAGAGCGAGGCATCGGGATCCGAGCCGCGCACCGCCTTGTGCAGCGCGGAGATGAGATTGTAGTGGCCGTCCTGCGACTTGTCATAGACCGGCGCGCGGCGTTGCACGATGCGGAAGAGATCGTCCTGCCCGAAGGTCTCGCCGGCACGCGCAGCGCGCCACACCTCCTCGGCCAGGGTCAGCACGGCGCGGCCGTCGCCATCGGCCATGCGCAGCAGCGAGGCGCGCGCCTCCTCATCCAGCGGCAGCGGCTTGTCCTCGACGGCCTCGGCGCGCTTCAAGAGCTCTTCCAGGCTTGTCTCGTCATGCGGCTTGAAGGTAAGCACGCGGGCGCGTGACAGGAGAGCGGCGTTGAGTTCGAAGGACGGATTTTCCGTCGTCGCGCCGACGAGCACGATCGTACCGTCTTCCATCACGGGCAGGAAGCTATCCTGCTGGGCGCGGTTGAAACGATGGATCTCGTCGACGAACAGCAGCGTCTGGCGCCCGCCCATGCGGCGTGCGCGGGCGGCCTCGAACACCTTCTTGAGATCGGCGACACCGGAGAAGATCGCGGAAATCTGTTCGAAGGCGAGACCCGTTTCGCCTGATAGCAGCCGCGCCACCGTCGTCTTGCCTGTGCCGGGCGGCCCCCAGAAGATCATCGAGCCGAGCGAGCCCGCCTCGATCATGCGCGAGAGCACGCCATCCGGGCCGGTCAGGTGTTCCTGGCCGGAGACTTCGCCCAGCGTGCGGGGACGCAGGCGGTCGGCCAGCGGCCGTTTCGCCTTCATGTCCTCCGGCTCATGCGGGGCAAAGAGATCGCTCATCGGAAGAACTGGCGGATGCGCTGGCCGTCGCGCTCAATCTCGACACGCCAGATAGACGGGTCTTCGCCGGCGAGCTTAGCGAGCGTTTCTGTTGTCGTGACGGCGGTGCCGTTGAGCTCGATGATGATGTCGCGCGGCTGGAGGCCAATGCGCGCGGCCGGCGAGCCGCGGTTGACCTCGGTGACGACGACGCCGTTCGTCGTGCCCTGCCCGGCCGGCATGCGCAGTTCCTCGGACACGCGCGGCGAGAGATTGGCGACGACAGCGCCTGAGAAGGGATTACGGCCTTCGATGAGGCGTTCGTCGCGCGGCGTCGTTTCCGGCGCACGATCGAGCGAGAGTGTCAGATCCTGCGGCTTGCCATTGCTGACGACCGTGATGCGCGCCGTGCCGCCAATGCCGACGGTGGTGAGGCGATAGCCGAGCGCATCGGGATGCTCGACGGGGATGCCGTTGACGGCCGTGACGATCTGGCCCGGCTTCATGCCGGCTTTTTCCGCCGGGCTGCCGGGCTGGACCTTTGAAATCAGGGCACCACGAGCGCGGTCGAGGCCAAGCGCTTCGGCAACCTCGGAGGTCACCGCCTCGAAGGTCGCACCGACAAAGGGACGATCGAAGCTGGCGCTGCCGTTTTCGGCGCTGGCGACAAAGGTTTTCACGAGATTGGCGGGAATGGCGAAGCCGACGCCGTTGGAGCCGCCGCCACGCGAAAAGATCGCGGTGTTGATGCCGATCAGCTCGCCGTTCATGTTGATGAGCGCGCCGCCGGAATTACCGGGATTGATGGCGGCATCCGTCTGGATGAAGAAGCCGAAATCGCCCGAGCGCACCTGGTTGCGGGCAAGCGCGGAGACGATGCCGCTCGTGACCGTCTGGCCGACGCCGAACGGGTTGCCGATGGCAAGCACGAGATCGCCGACCTCGACCGCATCGCTGTTTCCGAGCGGCAGCGTGGTAAAATCCCCCTCCGTCTTGATCTTCAGGACGGCGAGATCGACGCGTTCGTCTTTCAGAACCACGGTGCTTTCGTATTCGCGGCCATCGGCGAGCGCCACCTTGATGTCGCTCGCACCCTCGATGACATGATTGTTGGTGACCACGATGCCCTTGGCGCCGACGATGACGCCCGAGCCGAGCGAAGATTGCTTCTGGCTGCGGTTCGGCATCTGCTGGCCGAAGAATTCCTCGAAGAAGGGATCGCCGTCGAAGAGGGAGCGGCGCTCGACGACACGCTCGGCATAGACGTTGACCACGGCGTTTTCGACCTGCTTGACGAGCGGCGCGAAGGAGAGTTGCATTTCCGTACGCGATTGCGGCACGGTGCGCTCCTCGGCCATGGCGGGCGTCATCAGCGCGAGTGCCATGGCAAGCGGGGCGGCAAGCAGAATGCGGATATGCGTCATCGATTGAGTCTCCTTCGTTTCCGCGCCACGTTCAGATAGGATTTCGCGGTAAAAAAGGCAAACTTTGCGATCTCCACCTCCCTCGCGCCACCTCACGCCGTGCGCACGAAAAAGTGGTCGCAAGAAATATTCACAGCCGTTGAAACAACATGCTCCGCCGTTACGTAGAAGCAGGGAAACAACCAACCAATCGAGCCCGCCATGTCTCTCTATCGTCCCCCGCGCATTGCCTCTTCCGAAATTACGCCCGAGCGCTGGTTCCTGAACCGTCGCGGCTTTCTCGCGGCGGCAGCCGGCGGTGCCCTTGCCGCGGCGGGAACACCAGCCTTCGCGGAAGCGCTGAAGGCGTCCAAGAGCAAGTACACCGTTGATGAGACGCTGACGCCCGAAAAGGACGTGACGGGTTACAACAATTTCTACGAATTCGGCCTGGGCAAGGAAGACCCGGCGGCGAATTCCGAAAAATTCAAGCCGACGCCCTGGACGGTGAAGGTGGACGGGCTGGTCGGCAAGCCGAAGGAATTCGGCCTGGAGGAGTTGCTGGCCATGCCGCTGGAGGACCGGGTCTACCGCATGCGCTGCGTCGAGGCCTGGTCGATGGTCGTTCCCTGGGTGGGCTTTCCGCTGTCGACCCTGCTCGACAAGGTGGAACCGTTGGGCGACGCCAAATACGTCGCCTTCGAGACGGTGGTACGGCCGGAGGAAATGCCGGGGCAATCGGGCTACTTCCAGTCGCTGCCCTGGCCCTATGTCGAGGGCCTGCGGCTCGACGAGGCCCGCCATCCGCTGGCCATCCTCGCCGTCGGCGTCTACGGCAAGACGCTGCCCAACCAGAACGGCGCGCCGATCCGTCTCGTCGTTCCCTGGAAATACGGCTTCAAGGGCATCAAGTCGATCGTCAAGATCACGCTGACCGACAAGCAGCCGCCCTCGACCTGGAACATTTCCGCACCGAACGAATACGGCTTCTATGCCAACGTCAATCCGGAGGTGGACCATCCGCGCTGGAGCCAGGCGAGCGAAAACCGCATCGGCGAAGGCGGTTTCTTCGGCGCCAACCGCCGGCCGACCCTGCCCTTCAACGGCTATGCCGAGGAGGTCGCCGGCCTCTATAGCGGCATGGATCTCAGGACGAACTACTGATGCTGCCCGCCCTGCCCCGCAAATACCATGCTGCCTCGATCTGGCTGCTCTATGCCGCCGGCTTCCTGCCTGCGGCCTATGGCTTCTGGCTCGGTGCGACGGGACGGCTGCCCGGCAATCCGGTGAAGGAGTTCGAACACCTGCTGGGGCTCTGGGCGCTGCGCTTCCTTGTCGCCACGCTGGCGATCACGCCGCTGCGCGATCTCTTCGGCATCAACTGGATCCGCTACCGCCGGGCGCTCGGCTTGCTGGCCTTCTGGTACGTGCTGATGCATTTCCTGACCTATATGGTGCTCGACCAGTACCTGAATTTCACGGCCATCCTCGTCGATATTGCCAGGCGCCCCTTCATCACCATCGGAATGGCCGCTTTCGTGATGCTCATCCCGCTGGCGCTGACCTCCAACAACTGGTCGATCCGCCGGCTCGGGCCGCGCTGGGTAAAATTGCATAAGCTGGTCTATATCATCGCCGCAGCCGGGGCTCTGCACTTCGCCATGTCGGTGAAGGTCGTGGGTCTGGAGCCGTGGACCTATATCGCCTTGGTGGCGGTGCTTCTTGCCTACAGGCCGATCCGCCCGATGCTCCGCGGTAAAAAGCGGGCGCGGCCGGATTCGGCCTTTCGAAGCAGCGAGCGTTCGGCCTAGAGCATTTCCAGCAAAAGTGCGAAGCGGTTTTGCGTTCGGAAATGCGGGAAAACATAGGAAATAGAGCATTTCCGCGATTTGGAGAAAAGCGGAAATGCTCTAGCGTCGGCTGTGCGCTTCTGCATCGTCCCTGACGACGAAGAGTTTGGGAGTGGATGCAACGGAGGTATCCGCGGCATTGCTGACCACGCGGTTGCGGCCACTGCTCTTGGCGAGGTAGAGCAGTCGGTCAGCGCGGCTGATAGCGTCATGGATCGTATGATCCCCCGCCGCTGTGACCGCGACGCCGAAGCTTGCCGTTATGGCCCGGTCTATTCCGATTCTTTCGAGATTGCGCTCTGACAGGGCAAGACGAACCGCGTTTGCCAAGGTATGCGCATCCGGCAAACGGCAGTTCGGCAAGTAGGCGATGAATTCCTCACCGCCGAAACGCGCAACGGCAACCTCCGGCCAGGAGAGCGTGCGCAGAAGCGCCGCCACCTCGCGAATGACGTTGTCTCCCGCGGCATGGCCGTAGCAATCGTTCACCGATTTGAACCAGTCGATATCCGCAACGATGATCGCCGCTTCCTTCTTCGCGGCACGGCCGTTTTCGTCGATGAACTGCTCGAAGCCGCGGCGGTTGAGCAGACCGGTCAACGGGTCCTCCTCGGCCGCCTTGCGATGCCGCTCGACGATGCGCAGCGCGACGGAGGAGAGCGCCGTCAGGGCCAGAACAAGCGCGCCGATGGTCGCGGTGATCTGCATGATGTAGGCGTAGGCCGAGCCGATGAATTCGCCCATCGCCAGCGTGCCGGCCATGACGAAGAAGACGATCGTCCGCACAGTCGTCTCCAGCATCACGAAAATCACGGCGCAGAGCAGGGCCCGATCGAGCCAATTGCGTGGCCGGCGCCAGGAGGAAAGCATGGCGACCAGCATCAGCAGGCTGCAGGCGATGTCGTTGATGAAAAGCTCGCAGCGCAGGCTTCCGGCGATCAGAACCGCATAGGTCGTGCCTGCATAGGCGATAGCGGCGATCGCCAGTCGCAGACCGACAAGCCGGGGCGCCTCGAAATGCGTGACGAGTCCATGGCTATAGAACAGGAAGGCCGCGAGGAAAGCCGCATCCGCCACCATCGCGACGACGGGCACCGGCACGATGACTTCTAAGAGCGGCGCCAGGAAGCCGAGTGCCGCGCAAAGATAACCGGCGCCCCAGAAAAGGGCGGCGCGATTGCCGAAGCGGCCCACGACGAGAAACGCGACACCGAACAGAGTGAGAACCACCGGCAGCAGAAATGCGAAGTTCTCGCTCATTGATCAGACTCGATTAAACTCCCGCGAATTTTAGGGGCAAGGCCTGAAAACTATGCCTAGGGACATGGTTTCCAAAATCTTGCGCGCCAGCCGTCGCGCCCGGGGGATTTCGCGCAAATAAAAAGCCGGACGCTGGTGGCGTCCGGCTTCAAACCGTTCGGATCGAACGATCGTTCTTATGCGGCTTCGGCAGCTTCTGCTTCAGCGGCGACGCGAGCCTTGTCGGCTGCGCCCTTGGCGTCGACATCGCGTTCAACGAACTCGATGACGGCGAGCGGGGCGTTGTCGCCGTGGCGGTAGCCGGCCTTCATGATACGCAGATAGCCACCGTTGCGGCTGGCGTAGCGGGTTGCGATCGCGTCGAACAGCTTCGAAACGACGGCAACGTCACGGATCTGCGAGATCGCCTGACGACGAGCGTGCAGGTCGCCGCGCTTGCCGAGGGTTACGAGCTTTTCGACGATCGGGCGAATTTCCTTCGCCTTCGGCAGCGTCGTTACGATCTGCTCATGCAGGATGAGCGAAGCAGCCATGTTGGCGAACATCGCCTTGCGGTGGCTGGCAGTACGGTTGAGTTTGCGACCGGAATTCTGGTGGCGCATCTCGGTTCTCCTTCACATGCAGGCAGGTGGCCTGCCGTTTGATGGTGTTAATACTGGTCTTCGTAGCGCTTGGCGAGATCTTCGATGTTCTCGGGCGGCCATGCGGGCACTTCCATGCCGAGATGCAGGCCCATGGAAGCGAGAACTTCCTTGATTTCGTTGAGCGACTTGCGACCAAAATTCGGAGTGCGAAGCATTTCGGCTTCGGTCTTCTGAATGAGATCGCCGATATAGACGATGTTGTCGTTCTTCAGGCAGTTCGCCGAACGGACGGAAAGTTCCAGTTCGTCGACCTTCTTGAGGAGCGCCGGGTTGAACGCCAGTTCGGTGACCGATTCTTCTTCGGCTTCCTTCTGCGGTTCGTCGAAGTTGACGAAGACCGAGAGCTGGTCCTGAAGAATGCGGGCTGCAAACGCGATCGCATCTTCACCGGTGACGGAGCCGTCGGTCTCGATGGACATGGTCAGCTTGTCATAGTCGAGAACCTGGCCTTCACGGGTGTTTTCCACCTTGTAGGACACTTTCTTGACCGGCGAGTAGAGGCTGTCGACCGGGATGAGGCCGATCGGAGCGTCTTCGGAGCGGTTACGATCGGCCGGGACGTAGCCCTTGCCGTTGTTGACCGTGAACTCCATGCGGATTTCCGCGCCCTCGTCGAGGGTGCAGATCACATGGTTCGGGTTCAGGATCTCGATGTCGCCGACCGTCTGGATGTCACCAGCCGTTACGACGCCCGGGCCCTGCTTGCGGACAACCATGCGCTTGGAATCGTCGCCATCCATCTTGATGGCGATTTCCTTGATGTTGAGCACGATGTCCGTCACGTCTTCCCGGACGCCGGGAATGGACGAGAACTCGTGCAGGACGCCGTCGATCTGCACGGCGGTAACAGCCGCACCGCGCAGCGACGACAGGAGAACGCGACGCAGCGCGTTGCCGAGCGTCAGGCCGAAGCCACGCTCCAGCGGCTCGGCAACAAGGCTTGCCTTGGTGCGGCCGGAGGAGGTGAACTCCACCTTGTTCGGCTTGATCAGTTCCTGCCAGTTTTTCTGGATCATATGTTTTGCCTTCCGTTCGCCGCCACCATTCAATCGTGGCGGCCGAGCCCTGAAGTTCCGTGGACGCCGGACGGCCTCCACGGTTGTTCGAATGCGATGATCAGACGCGGCGCTTCTTGCGCGGACGGCAACCGTTGTGCGGGATCGGGGTCACGTCGCGGATGGACGTGATCATGAAGCCGGCAGCCTGGAGGGCGCGCAGAGCCGATTCACGACCCGAACCCGGACCGCAGACTTCGACTTCCAGCGACTTCATGCCGTGTTCCTGAGCCTTCTTGGCGCAGTCTTCAGCAGCGATCTGGGCAGCGAACGGGGTCGACTTACGCGAACCCTTAAAGCCCTTTGCACCGGCCGACGACCAGGCAATGGCGTTGCCCTGTGCGTCGGTAATGGTGATCATCGTGTTGTTGAACGAAGAATTGACGTGAGCAACACCCGAGGTGATGTTCTTGCGTTCGCGACGGCGGACGCGTGCGGCTTCCTTGGCCATGGATAGTCCTTTCGTTGATCTCTACACCGCCGTAATGCCAGCGGCTCCACCGGGCCGGGACGAAACCCCTGCCCTGAATAAAATTTGCACACGCCCCGAAGGGACGTCTGCGGCGATATCGTCACTGCCGTAATGCCAGCAGCTCCACCGACCGGGACCCATGCATGACGCAAGGCCCCGCTCGAAACTCAAAAGAGGCCGGCGCAAAGCGCCAGCCTCCCATTCCCCGTTTCCGGGAAATTACTTCTTCTTGCCTGCGATGGCCTTCGCCGGGCCCTTGCGGGTACGGGCGTTGGTGTGCGTGCGCTGACCGCGGACCGGAAGGCCACGACGGTGACGCAGACCGCGGTAGCAACCGAGGTCCATGAGACGCTTGATGTTCATCGAGGTTTCGCGACGCAGGTCGCCTTCGACCTGGTAGTCGCGGTCGATGGCTTCACGGATCTGCAGAACTTCTGCGTCCGTGAGCTGGTGCACGCGGCGATCAGCCGGAATACCGACCTTCTCGATGATTTCCTGTGCGAATTTCGGGCCGATCCCGTGGATGTAGGTCAGCGCGATGACTACGCGCTTCGCGGTCGGGATGTTGACGCCAGCGATACGTGCCACGCCTGTTCTCCTTGCTTCCAGTTGCCATCCGGCAAGTGGTTTTCTTCATTCGATACGGCCGGAAAGACCGCGACTCAATTGATGTTCGGGGCATGTCGAAAACGACCGAACCCGGACTTCGTTCTTAGAAATCCGCGCCGATCGCAATGGCATGTCGCGAGTTGGCGCTGTCATAAGGGGGAATCGGCCGAAAAGTCAACTCCCGGCCGGCCCTTTTTACCCAATATCAGGCGTTCTCCAGGATTCCGCCGATCTCGGCGGTCACCTTGTCGACATTGGCCATGCCGTCGACCGTCTGAAGCTTGCCCGTCGAAGCGTAGTAGTTCGACAGCGGCGCGGTCTTCTCGCGGTATTCCGTGAGACGACGCTTGAAGGCTTCCGGATTGTCGTCGGAGCGAACCGTACCGCCGGCGGCGATCGTTTCGGCAACGCGATTCTCCATGCGCTTGACCAGCGCGTCCTCGTCGACCTTCAGCTCGATGACGGCGTCGAGGGCAATGCCCTTGCCGGCGAGGATCTCGTCGAGGGCCTGCGCCTGCGGAACCGTGCGCGGGTAGCCATCCAGGATGAAGCCCTTGGCACAGTCGGCAGAGTCGATTCGATCGGAAACGATTTCGTTGACGATCGCGTCGGAGACGAGCTCGCCGGCATCCATGACGGCCTTGGCGCGCTTACCGACATCCGTGCCGGCGGCAACGGCCGCCCGCAGCATGTCACCCGTGGAAAGCTGCGGAATACCGTACTTTTCCGTCAGGAGCTTGGCTTGGGTTCCCTTGCCGGCCCCCGGCGGTCCCAGAAAAATCAGTCTCATCGTCCCCTCTTTCCTCCACGCAGCTTCGACTTCTTGATCAGCCCCTCATACTGCTGAGCAATCAGGTGACCCTGTATCTGTGCTACAGTATCGAGGGTCACGCTGACAACAATCAAAAGCGACGTACCACCAAGGTAGAACGGCACCCCGGTCTGCGAGATCAGGATTTCGGGAAGAATGCAGACGAACATCAGGTAGGCCGCGCCGATGACCGTGATGCGGGTCAGCACGTAGTCGATATATTCGGCGGTGCGCTCGCCCGGACGGATGCCGGGGATAAAACCGCCGTGCTTCTTCAGATTATCGGCCGTGTCCTTCGGATTGAAGACGATGGCCGTGTAGAAGAAGGCGAAGAAGGCGATCATGGCGGCGTAGAGCACCATGTAGAGCGGCTTGCCGTGGCCGAGCGACGCGATGACGGCGGTCGCCCAGGAGGGCAGCTCCGAGGTGTTCGAGAAGCCCGCCAGCGTTGCCGGGAGCAGCAGCAGCGACGACGCGAAGATCGCCGGGATGACGCCCGAGGTGTTGAGCTTCAGCGGCAGGTGCGAGGTATCGCCCTGGAACATGCGGTTGCCAACCTGGCGCTTCGGATACTGGATCAGCAGGCGGCGCTGGGCGCGCTCCACGAAGACGATGAGCGCGATGACGACGACGGCCATGAGCACGACGGCAAGAATCACGCCGAAGGACAGGGCGCCCGTGCGGCCGAGTTCCAGCGTGCCGGCCAGGGCGTGCGGCAAGGCTGCGACGATACCAGCGAAGATGATCAGCGAAATGCCGTTGCCGATGCCGCGCGAGGTGATCTGTTCACCGAGCCACATCAGGAACATCGTGCCGCCGAGCAGCGAGATCACGGTGGAAATGCGGAAGAACCAGCCCGGATCGTTGACGAGCCCTGCCCCGCTCTCGAGGCCGACGGAAATCCCGTAGGCCTGCAGCGTGCCGAGCAGCACCGTGCCGTAGCGGGTGTACTGATTGATGATCTTGCGGCCCTGTTCGCCTTCCTTCTTCAGCTGTTCCAGCGAAGGGACGACGGAGGTCATCAGCTGCACGATGATCGACGCGGAGATATACGGCATGATACCGAGCGCGAAAATCGCCATGCGCTCGACGGCGCCGCCGGAGAACATGTTGAACAGGCCGAGAATGCCGCCGGACTGGCCGCGGAAGGCCTGGGCAAAGGCTTCGGGATTGAGGCCCGGCAACGGGATATAGGTGCCGAGACGATAGACGAGCAGCGCGCCCAGCGTGAACCAGAGGCGCTTCTTCAGGTCTTCCGCCTTGGCGAAAGTCGAGAAGTTCAGATTAGAGGCAAGTTGTTCCGCTGCCGAAGCCATGCATTTCTCCGCGTAGCCGATCCGGCGGCGGTGAAGCCCGGCCAGGTCCGGAATGGCTGATCCGTTTGGCACCTGCGCCCTGCCCTCCCCGGACCGGTCACGCCGATGCTGAAATTGGTCGTGCCCGCCTGCCATTGCAGCAAATCGGGCGGATGGAGCCTAAACCGGTTGAAACGCGGATTGTCAAGCAATCCCGGCCTCACCCTGGTTTTTCTTCCGGATAACGACGCGGATTTGAGAATCCGTCTGTCGTCGTGAGGCTCACATATGGGAGCAAAATCGCCCGGTGTGAAGCACACCGGGCGATTAAATGTCGAATTATTCGGCGGCTTCTGCGGCTGCCACCAGCAGCTTGATCGAGCCGCCGGCCTTTTCGATCTTTTCGATCGCGGGCTTGGAGGCGCCGGCGACTTCGAAGGCAACCTTGGCCTTCAGTTCGCCGTCGGCCAGAACGCGCACGCCGTCCTTTTCGCGACGGATAACGCCGGCTGCCTTGAGGGCAGCGGCATCAACGGTCGCCTTGCCGTCAAGCTTGCCGGCGTCGATGGCCTGCTGAACGCGGCCGAGCGACACGATGACGAAGTCAGACGAGAAGATGTTGTTGAAGCCGCGCTTCGGAAGGCGACGGTAGATGGGCATCTGACCGCCTTCGAAGCCGTTGATAGCAACGCCCGAACGAGCCTTCTGACCCTTGACACCGCGACCACCGGTCTTGCCCGAACCCGAACCGATACCGCGACCGACGCGCTTACGGTTCTTCGAGGAGCCTTCGTTGTCCTTGATTTCATTCAGTTTCATGATCTATCCCCTCACTTCTCTTCGACGACGCGAACGAGGTGCTGGACGGCACGGATCATACCACGGACAGACGGCGTGTCTTCCAGCGTGCGAACCCGGTGCATCTTGTTGAGGCCCAGGCCGACGAGCGTTGCGCGCTGGATGGCCGGACGGCGGATGGGGCTGCCGATCTGCTCGACAGTCACCGTCTTCGTGGCGGTTTCTTTCTTAGCCATGATCAGTGCTCCTTATTCTTCGGCAGAGACGCCGGCAGACGTGCGGCGAGCCTGCAGCGTGGCGTACTTCATGCCGCGCTGAGCTGCGATGTCCTTCGGGTGCATCTGGCTCTTGAGGGCGTCGAACGTCGCACGGATCATGTTGTACGGGTTCGAGGAGCCGGTCGACTTGGCGACGACGTCATGAACGCCGAGCGTTTCGAAGACGGCGCGCATCGGACCACCGGCGATGATACCGGTACCGGCCTTGGCCGAACGCAGCAGCACCTTGCCGGCGCCGTGACGGCCGTGCACGTCATGGTGCAGCGTGCGGCCGGAGCGCAGCGGTACGAAGATCAGGTCGCGCTTGGCGGCTTCCGTGGCCTTCCGGATTGCTTCCGGAACTTCACGAGCCTTGCCGTGGCCGAAGCCGACGCGGCCCTTCTGGTCGCCGACGACGACGAGAGCTGCAAAACCGAAACGACGGCCGCCCTTGACGACCTTCGCGACGCGGTTGATCGCGACGAGCTTGTCGACAAACTCGCTGTCGCGCTCTTCGCGGTTCTGGCGGTCATCGCGACCGCGCTTTTCCTGTGCCATTGTCCTTTTCCTTTTTCTTTTCCGGGTGCAATCGGCAGATTGTCGAAAGTCGCCGCCATTCAGGAAATGGCAGCGACCAGTACCCTACTGAGTGATCGGCGGGGCACGAAAAGTGCCCGGCCGAATGATCAGAAGTTCAGACCACCTTCACGGGCGGCTTCGGCGAGAGCCTTTACGCGACCGTGATAGAGGAAGGCGCCACGGTCGAAGACGACGTCCTTGACGCCGGCCTTGACTGCGCGCTCGGCAATGAGCTTGCCGACGGCAGCAGCAGCTGCCGTGTCAGCGCCCGTCTTCAGCGACGAACGCAGATCGGTGTCGAGCGTGGAGGCAGCCGCAAGGGTCTTGCCGTCAACGTCGTCGATAACCTGTACGTAGATGTTCTTCGACGAGCGATGAACCGACAGGCGCGGACGGCCGTTGGCCACCGCCTTGAGGGTACGGCGCACGCGGTTGGCGCGGCGCACGAGAGCTTCTTTAGTGCTAGCCATTTCGCGTGATCCTTACTTCTTCTTGCCTTCCTTGCGGACGATGCGTTCTTCCGCGTACTTGACGCCCTTGCCCTTGTAGGGCTCGGGGCCACGGTACTCGCGGATTTCCGCAGCGACCTGGCCGACCTGCTGCTTGTTGATGCCGGAGATGATGATCTCAGTCGGCTTCGGAACAGCGATCGTGATGCCTTCCGGCGTCTGGTAGACGACGTCATGGCTGAAACCGAGTGCCAGCTGCAGGTTCTTGCCCTGCAGAGACGCGCGGTAACCGACGCCGTTGATTTCGAGCTTGCGCTCGTAGCCGTCCTTGACGCCCTTGAAGATGTTCTCGACCATCGTGCGGGACATACCCCACTTGGAACGAGCGTCCTTCGACTGGCTGGTCGGCTGGACGACGACGGCGTTGTCTTCGAGCTTTACCGAAACTTCGTCGTTTGCGACGAAGAACAGTTCGCCCTTCGGGCCCTTCGCGGTGACCTTCTGACCATCTACGGTCGCGGTGACACCAGCGGGAACCTGAACGGGCTTCTTACCGATACGAGACATTGTTTTATCCTGTCTGTTCGTTATGGAGATCCTTGCCCGATCTTAGAAGATCGAGCAAAGAACCTCGCCACCAACGTTCTGTTCGCGTGCCTGGTGATCGGCCATCACGCCCTTCGGGGTCGAAAGGATGGTGATACCGAGACCGTTCGCGACCTGCGGAATGGACTTGACCGAGACATAGACCCGGCGGCCCGGCTTGGAGACGCGGTCGATCTTGCGGATCACGGACGCGCCTTCGTAGTACTTGAGTTCGATGTTCAGCTCGGACTTGCCGTTGCCGAATTCGACTTCCGAATATCCACGGATGTAGCCTTCAGCCTGAAGGACATCCAGAACGCGGGCGCGCAGCGTCGAAGCCGGCGTGGAAACGCTCGACTTGCGGCGTGCGGCGCCGTTGCGGATACGGGTGAGCATATCGCCCAGGGGATCAGTCATTGCCATGTACCCGTCTCCTTACCAGCTCGACTTGACAATGCCCGGCACCTTGCCGGAATTGCCCAGTTCACGAAGCGCAATACGCGACATACCGAGTTTGCGGTAATAGGCGCGCGGACGGCCCGTTACCTGGCAACGGTTGCGGATGCGGGTCTTCGAACCATTGCGCGGCATTTCGGCAAGCTTGAGGGTTGCCTTGAAGCGCTCTTCGATCGGAAGAGACTGGTTCTGGATGATCGCCTTGAGGGCGGCGCGCTTGGCAGCCTGGCTGGCGACCAGTTTGCGACGGCGGTTATTCTTCTCGACTGCGCTGGTTTTAGCCATAACAGTAATCCTTCTTTACGCTTGTCGTTACGGTCAGGCGCGGAACGGGAAGCTGAACTCTTTCAGAAGAGCGCGTGCTTCGTCGTCCGTCGGTGCCGTCGTGCAAACGATGATGTCCATGCCCCACATCTGATCAACCTTGTCGTAGTTGATCTCAGGGAACACAATGTGCTCCTTGATACCCATGGCGAAGTTGCCACGGCCATCGAAGGACTTCGGGTTCAGACCACGAAAGTCGCGTACGCGGGGCAGCGCGATGTTCACGAGGCGATCCAGAAATTCGTACATGCGGGCGCCGCGCAGGGTGACCTTCGCGCCGATCGGCATGCCTTCACGGACCTTGAAGCCCGCGATCGAGTTGCGGGCGCGCGTGATGACCGGCTTCTGGCCGGCGATCGCTGCGAGGTCGGCTGCGGCAACGGTTGGCTTCTTGGAGTCGCCCGTGGCTTCGCCCACGCCCATGTTGATCACGATCTTGTCGAGCTTCGGGATCTGCATTTCGTTGGCGTAGGAGAACTGCTCCTTCAGCGCCGCGCGAATACGCTCGACATATTCCTTCTTGAGCCGGGGCTCATACTTGGTGTCAGCCATCGATCGACACTCCCGAACGCTTTGCTACACGAACCTTCTTGTCGCCTTCGACCTTGAAACCGACGCGGGTCGGCTTGCCGTCCTTGGGGTCGGCGATCGCGATGTTCGACAGGTGGATCGAAGCTTCCTTGGTGATGATGCCGGCTTCCTGGGTCTGGGTCTGGCGCTGGTGACGCTTCACCAGGTTGATACCCTTGACGACCGCACGGTCTTCCTTCGGCATTACCTGCACGACTTCACCGGTACGGCCCTTGTCCTTGCCGGTGAGCACGACGACCTTGTCGCCTTTACGGATCTTCTGCATAGCCATCGCTCCTTAGAGTACTTCGGGAGCCAGCGAGATGATCTTCATGTGGTTCTTGGCGCGGAGTTCGCGCGGAACCGGTCCGAAGATACGGGTGCCGATGGGCTCTTTCTTGTTGTCGATCAGGACAGCGGCGTTGCTGTCAAAACGGATGACGCTGCCATCGGGGCGGCGGATGTCCTTGGCGGTGCGAACAACAACCGCCTTCATCACGTCACCCTTCTTCACGCGGCCGCGCGGGATAGCTTCCTTGATCGAGACGACGATAACGTCGCCGACCGAAGCGTACTTGCGCTTGGAGCCGCCCAGCACCTTGATGCACATGACACGACGTGCGCCGGAATTATCCGCCACGTCGAGGTTAGTCTGCATCTGAATCATGTCAGGTCGCCTTCTTGTTTCACCAGACCGGTTGGGCCAATCCCGATCAAGGAAAGGCCCCCTGTTCCAGCATATGGAAATTCATGTCTTCGCGCGGGAAGATGTGTTGCCAGGGTGGTTTCCCTTCGGCGAACCGACGGACCTTCCGTGCGCTCAAAGCAAAAGACGCTCGTGATTCCGAGCGTCCTTGCGCTGCTTCATACAGGTTTTCGCGCCAGACGCAAGGGCCGGGCGCGAAATCTGAAGATTTTAAGCCTGGGCCGCTACAACGGTCCAGCGCTTGTCCTTGGAGATCGGGGCGCATTCCTGGATGGAAACGACGTCGCCGACCTTGTACTGGTTGGTTTCGTCATGCGCTTTGTACTTCTTCGACCGGCGAACGGTCTTCTGAAGCAGGGGATGGGCAAAACGGCGTTCGACGCGGACGACAACAGTCTTGTCGTTCTTGTCGCTGACAACAGTGCCCTGCAGAATGCGTTTCGGCATATTTCTTGGTCCTTAGGCCTTGGCTTCTGCCGCCTTCTGGCGGGCAATGGTCTTGACGCGTGCGATGTCCTTGCGGACTTCGTTGATGCGCGAGGTCTTCTCAAGCTGGCCGGTGGCCTTCTGGAAGCGCAGGTTGAACTGCTCCTTCTTCAGCTTGGCAAGCTCTTCGTTCAGCTGGTCGGCGCTCAGCGCCTTGACGTCTGCGGCTTTCATGACGCTCGCTCCTTACTCTGCAATGCGCTGTACGAAGCGCGTCTTGACCGAGAGCTTGGCCGAGCCGAGACGAAGCGCCTCACGGGCGATCTCCTCGGAGACACCGTCGATCTCGAACATCATACGGCCGGGCTTGACCTTGGCTGCCCAGTATTCGACCGAACCCTTACCCTTACCCATGCGGACTTCCGTGGGCTTTGCGGTGACCGGGACGTCGGGGAACACGCGGATCCACACACGGCCGGCACGCTTCATGTAACGGGTGATCGCGCGGCGGGCCGCTTCGATCTCGCGAGCGTTCACGCGGTTAGGTTCCTGAGCCTTCAAGCCGAACTCGCCGAAAGCGAGGTCGGAGCCGCCCTTGGCGACACCCTTGATGCGGCCCTTGAACTGCTTGCGGTACTTGGTACGCTTTGGCTGCAACATTTTTTTACTTCTCCGATATTGGCTGCCAAACGCGACTGTTACGCGTTTTCACGACGACGGTCGCCGCGATCGCCGCGTTCACGGCTTGCGGGACCCTGGCTGTCACTTTCGCTTGCGCGACGCTCAGAGGCCATCGGATCGTGCTCAAGGATTTCGCCCTTGAAGATCCAGACCTTGATGCCGCAGATGCCGAATGCGGTTTCGGCTTCAGCCGTACCGTAATCGATGTCTGCACGCAGCGTGTGAAGCGGAACGCGACCTTCGCGGTACCATTCGGTACGAGCGATTTCCGCGCCGCCGAGACGGCCGGCGCAGGTGATCTTGATGCCTTCGGCGCCAAGACGCATGGCCGACTGAACAGCGCGCTTCATCGCACGGCGGAAAGCCACGCGGCGTTCGAGCTGCTGGGCGATCGACTGCGCGACGAGCGTCGCGTCGACTTCCGGCTTGCGCACTTCAACGATGTTGAGGTGCGTTTCGGAGTTCGTCATCTCGGAAAGCTTCTTGCGGAGCTTCTCGATGTCTGCACCCTTCTTGCCGATGATCAGACCCGGGCGAGCCGAGTGGATCGTGACGCGGCACTTCTTGTGCGGACGCTCGATGACGACCTTGGCGATACCGGCCTGCTTCAGCTCTTCCATGACGAAAGCGCGGATCTTCAGGTCTTCGTGGAGCAGCTGGCCGTATTCGGCGTTGTCGGCGAACCAACGGCTGTCCCAGGTACGGTTGATGCCGAGGCGGAAACCGATTGGATTAATCTTCTGGCCCATTATGCGGCCTCCCCTTTGGCTTCGACTTCACGGACGACGATCGTGAGATGCGAGAAGGGCTTCTCGATCCGCGATGCACGGCCGCGGCCACGAGCGTGGAAACGCTTCATGACGATCGACTTGCCGACATAGGCCTCAGCGACGATCAAACTATCGACGTCGAGGTCGTGGTTGTTTTCTGCGTTGGCGATCGCGGACTCGAGCGTCTTCTTGACGGTCTCGGCGCTGCGCTTGCGCGAGAACTCGAGCTCGGCGAGAGCGCGGTCCACCTTCTTGCCGCGGATGAGCGCAGCAAGCAGGTTGAGCTTCTGGGGGCTGACGCGGATCGTGCGCGCGATGGCCTGCGCCTCGTTATCCTTCAGCCGGCGTTCGGCTTTAGCCTTACCCATCGTTACTTCCTCTTCGCCTTCTTGTCCGCACCGTGACCGTAGTAGGTCCGGGTCGGAGCGAATTCACCAAACTTGTGGCCGACCATGTCTTCGTTGACAGCAACCGGGATGTGCTTGCTGCCATTGTAGACGCCGAAGGTCAGTCCAACGAACTGCGGCAGGATCGTGGAGCGACGGCTCCAGATCTTGATTACTTCGCTGCGACCGCCTTCACGAACCTTCTCAGCCTTCTTGAGAAGATAGCCGTCAACAAACGGGCCTTTCCATACTGAACGAGCCATTTCTGACTAACCTCTCTTACTTCTTCTTCAAGTGGCGCGAGCGCATGATGAACTTGTCGGTCGACTTGTTCGAGCGGGTACGCTTGCCCTTGGTGGGCTTGCCCCACGGGGATACCGGGTGACGACCACCGGAGGTGCGGCCTTCACCACCGCCGTGCGGGTGGTCGACCGGGTTCATGACGACACCGCGGTTGTGCGGGGTCTTGCCGCGCCAACGCGTACGACCAGCCTTGCCGTCGTTGATGTTGCCGTGGTCCGGGTTGGAGACGGCGCCGACGGTTGCGAGGCAGGAGGCATGAACCAGGCGCTGTTCGCCCGAGTTCAGGCGAAGGATCGCCATGCCCTGGTCGCGACCGACCAGCTGTACGAAGGTGCCGGCCGAACGGGCGATCTGACCGCCCTTGCCCGGCTTCATTTCGACGTTGTGGACGATCGAACCAACCGGGATGTACTGCAGCGGCATGGTGTTGCCGGGCTTGACGTCAACAGCCTTGGTGGAGGCGATGACCTTGTCGCCGGCCGTCAGGCGCTGCGGGGCCAGGATGTAGGCCTGCTCACCGTCGGCATAGTTCACCAGAGCGATGAACGCGGTGCGGTTCGGGTCGTATTCCAGACGCTCGACCGTGCCTTCGACGTCGAACTTGCGACGCTTGAAGTCGACGAGGCGGTAGGTACGCTTGTGACCGCCGCCGATGAAGCGGGCCGTGATACGACCAAGGTTGTTACGACCACCGCTCTTAGAAAGACCTTCGGTCAGCGCCTTGACGGGCTTGCCCTTGTGAAGGCCGGACCGGTCGACGATGACCAGCTGGCGCTGGCTCGGAGTGGTCGGGTTGTAGCTTTTCAATGCCATTTTCTTGTTTCCTCTTTAGCCGACTGCTCGATTAGAGCCCGGTGGAGACGTCGATGGACTGACCGTCAGCAAGCGTGACGATAGCCTTCTTGACATCTCCCTGCCGGCCGGCGAAGCCGCGGAAACGCTTAACCTTGCCCTTGCGGACGAGCGTGTTCACAGCCGTGACCTTGACGCCGAAGAGAGCTTCCACGGCAGCCTTGATTTCAGGCTTGGAGGCGCGCTTGGCGACGTTGAAGACGATCTGGTTGTTTTCGGATACCAGCGTCGACTTTTCGGTGATCGAAGGAGATACGATCACATCGTAGTGGCGAAGATCCGTCATTTGAACCGCTCCTCGAGGGCTTCTACAGCAGCCTTGGAGAGCACGAGCTTGCCGCGGCGCAGGATGTCGTAAACATTGATGCCCTGGATCGGCAGAACATCCACGTTCGGGATGTTGCGTGCTGCGAGCTTGAAGTTGCCGTCAAGTTCAGCGCCGCCGATGAAGAGGGCATTGGTGAGGCCGAGCGAAGCGAACACGCCGGCCAGAGCCTTCGTCTTGGCTTCCGAGGCAACGAGGTCGTCGATGATGATGACGTCGTCGGACTTCAGCTTGGCCGAGAGGGCGTGACGCAGGCCGAGAGCGCGAACCTGCTTGGGAAGGTCGTGAGCGTGGCTGCGAGCGGTCGGGCCGTGAGCCTTGCCACCGCCGCGGAACTGCGGAGCGCGAGCCGAATGGTGACGAGCGCGGCCCGTACCCTTCTGCTTGAACATCTTGGCGCCGGTGCGCGACACTTCAGCGCGCGTCAGCGACTGGTGCGTGCCCTGCTGCTTCTTGGCGAGCTGCCAGCGAACGACGCGGGCAATGATGTCTTCGCGCGGCTCGAGGCCGAAGATCGCGTCGGAAACGGAGACCTTGCCGGCGTCCTTCCCTGCGAGGGTCGTGACTTTGAGATCCATGATCAGGCTCCCTTACTTAGCTGCGGCGCGCACGGCGGCCGGACGCGGAGCGTCGGACGGGGTGCCGGACTTGACGGCGTCGCGAACCACAATCCAGGCGCCCTTGGAGCCCGGGACTGCGCCCTTGACGAGAATGAGACCGCGCTCTTCGTCCGTGGAGACGACTTCGAGGTTCTGGGTGGTGACGCGCGTCTGGCCCATGTGACCAGCCATGCGCTTGCCCTTCCAGACCTTGCCCGGGTCCTGGTTGTTACCCGTCGAACCGTGCGAACGGTGCGAAACGGAAACGCCGTGCGTTGCACGAAGACCGCCGAAGTTGTGGCGCTTCATGGCACCGGCAAAACCCTTACCGATCGTGGTGCCGGTCACGTCGACCAGCTGGCCGGCGACGAAATGGCTGGCGGTGAGTTCCGCGCCGATTTCGATGAGGTTGTCTTCCGAAACGCGGAATTCAACGAGCTTGGCCTTGGGCTCGACGCTTGCGGCCGCAAACTGGCCGCGCAGAGCCTTTGCCGTGTTCTTCACCTTGGAAGAGCCGGCGCCGAGCTGAACAGCCGTGTAGCCGTTCTTGTCCTGCGTACGCTGAGCGACGACCTGGACGTTGTCCAGTCGCAGTACTGTTACAGGGATGTGCTCACCTGCGTCATTATAGACGCGAGTCATCCCTACTTTCTGTGCAATCACACCTGAACGCATGGTTCAATCCTCTTAGAAGTCCTGGCGGGATCGTGACGTCCCGTCATGCCTCTTGGTTTAAGGATTCCACTCGGGCTCTAGGCCGTCGGGTTTCCCGTTTTTAGAAGACGTCGGCTTTCGCCACGTACCTTCCTTGTTATTCGGCTTGCGCCAGGACTTAGAGCTTGATCTCTACGTCCACACCGGCCGCAAGGTCGAGCTTCATAAGAGCATCGACCGTCTGCGGCGTCGGATCTACGATGTCGAGCAGGCGCTTATGGGTGCGCATCTCGAACTGTTCACGGCTCTTCTTGTCCACGTGGGGCGAACGGTTGACAGTGAACTTTTCAATACGGGTCGGGAGAGGAACGGGACCGCGGACGCTTGCGCCGGTGCGCTTTGCCGTCGACACGATTTCACGCGTGGAGGCATCAAGGATCCGGTGGTCAAACGCCTTGAGGCGGATGCGGATGTTCTGGCCGTTCATACGACTTTTCCTTAGTTCGTTATTCGCGATTCGCTCGGGGAATACGCGCTTTTTTGATTCTGCGGTTCCCATAACGGAACGCACATGAAAACACAATGCCGAAAGGCCAGTCCGCTAAATTATCAAAGACCGGAGGGGCAGGATAACAACCCTGCCCTTCCTATTTCAGCGGCTTGACGCCTTAAGACTTACTCGACGATCGAGGCAACGATGCCGGCGCCGACGGTACGGCCGCCTTCGCGGATAGCGAAGCGCAGCTTTTCTTCCATCGCGATCGGAACGATCAGTTCAACGGCAACTGTGACGTTGTCGCCCGGCATGACCATTTCCGTGCCTTCCGGCAGCGAAACGATGCCCGTCACGTCCGTCGTGCGGAAGTAGAACTGCGGACGGTAGTTCGTGAAGAACGGCGTATGACGGCCGCCTTCTTCCTTCGTCAGGATGTAGGCTTCAGCCATGAACTTCTTGTGCGGCTTGACCGAACCCGGCTTGCACAGGATCTGGCCA
>NZ_JBLZPH010000085.1:0-4434 GCF_049199205.1 Shinella sp. M31
GGTGCGCTCTTCGTGACGGAAGATCGTTTTCCCGTAACGGTCCTGGATGCGGTCGATCAGCGAGGGCTTGATCTGCTTGCCGCCGTTCGCCAGCACCGCATAGGCCGAGACCATGCGGAGAACCGTGGTTTCACCCGAGCCGAGCGACATGGCGAGAACCGGCAGCATCTTGTCATAGATGCCGAAGCGTTCGGCATATTCGGCGACGAGGTTCATGCCCATGTCGTTGGCGAGGCGAACCGTCATGAGGTTACGCGACTTCTCGATACCGAGGCGCAGCGTCGAGGGACCGGACGAGCCGCCGCCGTAGTTCTGCGGGCGCCACACCTGGCCGCCGGCGACGATCTCGATCGGCGCATCCATGATGACCGAGGCGGGCGTATAGCCGTTGTCGAGCGCCGCGGCGTAGACGAAGGGCTTGAAGGACGAGCCCGGCTGGCGCATCGCCTGCGTGGCGCGGTTGAATTCCGACTGGCCATAGGAGAAGCCGCCGACCATGGCGAGCACGCGGCCGGTATGCGGGTCCATGGCGACGAGGCCGCCCTGAACCTTCGGTGGCTGGCGCAGGCGATAGACGTTGCTGTCCTCGGTCGGCTCGACATAGACGACGTCACCGACATTGAAGACGCCGGCCGGCGATTTCGCCGTCTTGCGGTCGCCCTTGGCCGAACGATAGGCCCAGTTCATGCCCTTGGCCTCGATACGGCCGGTCACGCGCTGCTCGACGACCTTGCCGGAGGCTTCCTTGCTCGGCTGAAGGCCGATATCGGCACCGCCGTCATCGACGGCCAGCACGACGGCCAACTTCCATTCCGGCACGTCGGAAAACGGCTCGATCTTGGCGAGTTCGACACCCCAGTCGCCGCCGATCTCGATCGTCTTGACGGGACCGTGGAAACCGCGGCGCTCGTCATAGCTGACGAGGCCATGCTGAAGAGCCTTGCGGGCCGCGACCTGGATGCGCGGATCAAGCGAGGTGCGAACCGAAAGCCCCCCCTCGTAAAGTGCATTGTCGCCGTAGCGTTCGATGATCTGGCGGCGCACATCCTCGGAGAAATAGTCTGAGGCGAAAAGATAGGTGCCGCGATGGCGCGGGGTCACGCCGAGCGGCTGGGCCTTTGCCTCGTCCCCGTCAGCCTTTGTGACGTAGCCGTTCTCGACCATACGGTCGATCACCCAGTTGCGGCGCTCGATGGCCGCTTCCGTGCGGCGGAAGGGATGGTAGTTCGACGGGCCCTTCGGCAGCGCGGCGAGATAGGCCGTCTCGGCGACCGTGAGCTCCGTAACGGACTTGTCGAAGTATGTGAGCGCGGCGCCGGCGATGCCGTAGGAGTTCAGGCCGAAGAAGATCTCGTTCAGGTAGAGCTCGAGAATGCGGTCCTTGGAATAGGCCTGCTCGATGCGGAAGGAGAGGATGGCTTCCTTGACCTTGCGGTCGATGGTCTGGTCCGACGAGAGCAGGAAGTTCTTGGCCACCTGCTGGGTGATCGTGGAGGCGCCGACCGGGCGGCGGCCCGAGCCGAAATTCTGCAGGTTCACCATGATGGCGCGGAACAGGCCCGTCACGTCGACGCCGGGATGCTGGTAGAAATTCTTGTCTTCGGCCGAGAGGAAGGCGGCCTTCACGCGGTCAGGGATCGCCTGGATCGGCAGATAGAGGCGGCGTTCGCGGGCATATTCGGCCATCAGCGCGCCGTCGCCGGCGTGCACGCGCGTCGTTACCGGCGGGGCATAGCTGTTGAGGACTTCATAATCGGGAAGATCCTTGGTGACACTTCCGAGATAGAGGGCGACCGCTGCCGCCACGCCGAGGAACGCCACGGCGCCGATCCCGAAGAAATATCCAATCAGTCTGATCATGAGCCAGTTACCGATGCCTTATGTCTTTTAATTTCATCGGGCAGACCTGCTGCCCGGCCTTTTGCCGCCGCGGCCCAATACGACCGTTGCGCCTGCCCTGTCGAAGACGAGTCGTCCCCACGTTTCCCGCACCCGTCTAGCGATCGGAATGTGAGGAAAATAGGGCTTACAGCATGCATCCCGGCTTCGCCACCGCACAATGGACGCCGCTGTCACTTTTCCGGCACAGGCAGGATACTACCACGGTCTCCCGGCACTTGCTCGGGCAAAGGCGAGATAGACTTAACCGCCGTTCGCAACGACCGTCGCGCGGTACTCGCCGACCGCCTTCGCAACAAGGCCGGCCACCTTCTTCTGCCAGGCAGGATCGATCAAAAGCTGCTCGTCGTCCTTGTTCGACATGAAGCCGAGTTCGAGCAGGATCGAGGGCACATCCGGCGCCGTCAGCACGCGGAAGCCGGCATGGCGATGCGGATTGTTGATCAGCAGAACCTCGTTCTTGAAGGTGCTGACGACGCTCTGCGCCAGATTAATAGAGAAGGCCTGCGTCTCGCGCCGCGTCAGGTCGAGCAGGATGTCGGCGACCTCGGCCGGTTCATCGACGAAGGCGATGCCGGCGATCTGATCGGAGAGGTTTTCACGCTCGGCGAGGCCGGCGGCAAGGCTGTCGGAGGCCTTGTCGGAGATCGTATAGACCGTCGCGCCGCGTGTGTCCTTCTGCTTCAGCGTATCGGCATGAATGGAGATGAGGAGATTGGCACCCTCGTTGCGGGCCAGCTGCACGCGCTGGGAGAGCGACAGGAACTCGTCCTTGTCGCGCGTCAGGATGGCCTTGGTATCCGGAAGCGCGTTGAGCGCATCGGCCAGCGCCTTGGCAAAGGCCAGGGTGACGTGTTTTTCTTCGGTCTTCGTCACGCCGCCGCGCGCACCGTTGTCGATGCCGCCATGGCCCGCATCGACGGCGATGACGAACGGTCCTTCGGCGCTGCCGCCCGGCAGCATGACGGGCTTCTGCTCGACATTGGCGGGAGTTGCCGCTTCCTGCCAGCTCTGCTTTTCCATCTGCGCCTGGAACGCTTCCTTCGTCACGATCGCGGCGTCGATGACGAGCCTGTAGCTCGCGGCCCCCTGCTCTTCCTGCACCTCGGCGAGCACAACGGTAATCGGCTTCTTCGCCGTCAGCACGATGCGCGAGCGTCCCTCGGCCATGGTGCCGTAACGGATCTCCGAAAAGATGCCGCGCGCTTCGAGCTGTTCGGCCTTGATACCGAAATCCGTCTCCGGCAGGTCGATCAGCACGCGGTAGGGATTGGCGACGTAATGAACCTTGAAATCCGGCTTGCGGTCGAAATCGATGATCAGCCGCGTGCGCGCATCGTCGCCGGCGATACGTGCGGAAAAGGCAAGAAGTGGGGCAGCCGTGGCGGAGACGGCGAAGGCCGGCGCGGCAAGGGCCAGCAAAGCGGCAAGAGCGCCAGCCAGGAAACGCAACGGCTTTTCGGGGGTAGTATCTAGCATCGCCACTGACAGTCCGTTCAAACGCGTGGAAACCGCGCGGTGCGGCAGAAGACATGCCTCATAGATGCCCTCATAGGGTTAACCAAAGCTTGCCGAAGGGCCTGCCGCCGCAACGGCCGACACATCATCGCAAATCCATCAAGATTATGACGCTTTTGGCTTTTCCCTTGCCATTGTGACATATCCGCCATAAAAGCAAAGTCAGGGAAAAAGACCAGACGGGATAGAATCGCCCTGGGCAGGCAGCCACTCCTTCGGGGCTTGGCGCCGAACAGGGCCTCATCCGCCGTCATAGCCCCTTTTTCCCGGCCGAACAGATCGCGTAAACCGGCGGTGGCCGGAACAGACAAGGTGGATTTCCACCAAACGCCCTTACCAAAGGGCAATTTCATCGGACCTTCAGGGTCTATGGCACTGGCATTCTCGTTGGACGTTGATGTTGACGCAGCGGACGCATTCAGAGGGTAACAGGCACCGGGACGCTCGCGCTCCGGCCTTCCTCCGTCCGCTTACCCCTCACCGGGGCCTAACGGGAACTTACTTATCCGGCGCATCCCCCTCCTCCCCCGGCTCACCCGTTTCAGGGTACAGCTTGCCGCCAGGATTGCGGCTGCGCCGAGGAGCTCAATCTACATGGCAGAGAAAATGCTTATCGACGCGTCTCACTCCGAGGAGACGCGCGTCGTTGTCGTACGCGGAAACCGCATAGAAGAATTCGACTTCGAATCCGAACACAAGAAACAGATCCGCGGCAATATCTACCTTGCCAAGGTCACGCGCGTCGAACCGTCGCTCCAGGCGGCCTTCGTCGACTACGGCGGCAATCGCCACGGCTTCCTGGCCTTCGCCGAAATCCATCCGGATTATTACCAGATCCCGCTGGCCGATCGTCAGGCGCTGCTGAGGGCGGAAGCCGAAGAGCATCGCCGCGACGACGATATCGAACATGTCGAAACGGCAAACGACCGTTCCGAGTCAAGCGAATCGCCGGCTGAAACGGAAGCCGACGTCGCTGTCGTCGCCGTCGTCGAGGAAGTAACGGTCGAGACCGCCGCA
>NZ_JBLZPH010000085.1:4663-37874 GCF_049199205.1 Shinella sp. M31
ATATCGCATCCAGGAAGTCATCAAGCGCCGCCAGATCCTGCTCGTGCAGGTCGCCAAGGAAGAGCGCGGCAACAAGGGCGCTGCTCTCACCACCTATCTGTCGCTGGCCGGCCGGTACTCGGTCCTGATGCCGAATACGGCGCGCGGCGGCGGCATTTCCCGCAAGATCACCAACCTGCAGGACCGCAAGCGCCTGAAGGAAATCGCCCGCGACCTCGAGGTTCCGCAGGGCATGGGCGTCATCCTGCGTACCGCCGGTGCCAACCGCACCCGCGTCGAGGTCAAGCGCGACTTCGAATATCTGATGCGCCTGTGGGAAAACGTCCGCACGCTGACGCTGCAATCGACCGCGCCGACCCTCGTCTACGAGGAAGGCTCACTCATCAAGCGCTCGATCCGCGACCTCTACAACAAGGACATCAGCGAGATCGTCGTTGCCGGCGAGGAAGGCTATCGCGAGGCGAAAGCTTTCATGAAGATGCTGATGCCGAGCCATGCGAAGGTCGTTCAGCCCTATCGCGACGTACATCCGATCTTCTCGCGCTCGGGCATCGAGGCCCAGCTCGACCGTATGCTGCAGCCCCAGGTGACGCTGAAGTCCGGCGGCTACATCATCATCAACCAGACCGAGGCGCTCGTCTCGATCGACGTCAACTCCGGCCGCTCGACGCGCGAACACTCGATCGAAGAGACCGCGTTGCAGACGAACCTGGAGGCGGCCGAAGAAGTTGCCCGCCAGCTGCGCCTGCGCGACCTTGCCGGCCTCGTCGTCATCGACTTCATCGACATGGAGGAGAAGCGCAACAACCGGGCCGTCGAGAAGCGTCTGAAGGACCATCTCAAGAACGACCGCGCGCGCATCCAGGTCGGCCGCATCTCGCATTTCGGCCTGCTCGAAATGTCGCGCCAGCGCATCCGCGCTTCGGTTCTCGAATCGACCATGCAGGTCTGCTCGCACTGCAACGGCACGGGCCATGTGCGCTCGCAGTCGTCGGTGGCGCTGCATGTGCTGCGCGGCATCGAGGAATATCTCCTCAAGAACACCACGCACAATATCAGTGTGCGCACGACGCCCGACATCGCGCTCTACCTGCTCAACCACAAGCGCGGCACGATCATCGATTATGAAGGCCGCTTCGGCGTCCAGATCATCATCGAGGCCGATGCCCATGTCGGCGCGCAGCACTTTGCGATCGATCGGGGCGAGGCCGTCGAAAACCCGGTCAAGATCGAGCAGATCCTGCATTTCGAGCCGGAACCGGAAGACGATGACGTCGTGATCGAGGACGAGATCGACGAAGAAGAGGAAGAAGCAGCTCGTCCGGTCGCAGCCGCTCCGGCCGCCCAGACTTCCGCCTCCTCGGATGACAACGGCCGCAACAACAAGCGCAAGCGTCGCCGCCGCCGCCGTGGCCGTGGCCGCGATGGCGAGGGTGCCGACACCGCCTCCTTTGGCGGCGAACAGGCCGGCGACGACGATGCGCTCGAGGATGACGACGCCGAGGCAGACGGTGACGACGGTGTGGACGCACCCAAGTCTGCCGACGCCTCTGATGATGCCAGTGATCGCCGCAAGCGCCGCCGCCGCGGCAAGCGTGGTGGCCGCCGCAATCGTCCGGAAGACGGTGCAGTCGAAGCATCGGGTGAAGGCGATGACGATGGCGACGAAGGCGAGGCCGAAGAGGTTGTCGCCGTCGAAGCCGAGGTAGTTGAAGTCGCTGCCGTCGCCGAGGAAACGCCGGTCGAAACCGTTGCCGAAGAGGCACCGGCCAAGCCGAAGCGCGCCCGCAATAGCCGCGCCAAGGCCGCTGCCGAAGAGGTGACGACCGACGAAGCGGCCCGCGTGGAAATCGAAGCGCAGCCGGCTGCTGCTGTGGTCGAATCGACGCCGGTCGAACCGGCCGTCGAGGAAGCCGCCGCCGATCTCGATGACACCGCCAAGCCCGCCCGGGGCAACCGTGACATCAACAAGATCGCATCCGAACCGGTGGTGAAGTCGTCCACCACGAAGGAAGCCGCTGCGGAAGAAGAGGCCGACAAGCCCAAGAAGGGCGGCTGGTGGCAGCGCCGCGGTTTCTTCTAAGCAACCGCTTACAGTGCAGAATTCGAAAGGCCCGGTTTTACCGGGCCTTTTTCGTTTGCGCGGGAATCGGGTGGTTGCCCTCTGGGCCTTCTGCGACATCGGCGGTCGTCATAAACCAAGCAAGGAGACATTCATGACCCGCCTCGAAAATAAGGTCGCCATCATCACCGGTGCCAGCTCCGGCATCGGCCGCGCCGCCGCCCTGCTCTTCGCCCGCCAGGGCGCAAAGCTCGTTCTCTCCGCCCGCGGGCAGGAACGGTTGAACGATGTCGCGGACGAGATCCGGACGGAAGGCGGCGCCGTCATCGCCCTGCCCGGCGATGTCGGCGAGGAGGCGCATCACCAGGCGCTGGTCGAGGCAGCACAGGCAGAATTCGGCGGCGTCGATATCGCCTTCAACAATGCCGGCACGACCGGCCCGGTCGGCCCGCTGCCGGCGCTATCAGGCCAAGAATGGCAGGACGTGCTGACCGTCAACCTGACGAGTGGCTTCCTTGCGGCAAAATACCAGCTGCCGGCGATGGAAGCGCGCGGCGGCGGCAGTCTTGTCTTCACCTCCACCTTCGTCGGCTATACGGCAGGCTTTCCGGGGCTTGCCGCCTATGCCGCCTCGAAATCCGGCCTCGTCGGCCTCGTGCAGGTGCTTGCGTCGGAGTATGGCCCGAAGGGCATTCGCGTGAATGCGCTGCTGCCGGGCGCGACGGATACGCCGATGGGTCGGCACGTCGCCAATACGCCGGAAGCCCGGCAGTTTATCGCCGGGCTCAACGCCTTCAAGCGCATCGCGGCCCCGGAAGAAATCGCACAAGCTGCACTCTTCCTCTGCTCGGACGCGTCCAGCTTCACCACCGGCACGGCCATGCTGGTCGATGGCGGCGTGTCGATCAACCGGGTCTGAGAAAGAGATTCAACGGCCTGACGGATCGATTCCATCTCCCGCCGCAAGGCGCTGAAACGGAATCGCTTTCCGGTCTCAGGCGAGCCAGCGCGCGAGGCGGTCGACCGCCTCGTTCATCTCCTCGAAGGAGCCGGCATAGGAGAAGCGCATCGTGTGGTGGCCGTCCCTGGGATCGAAGTCGATGCCCGGCGTGGCCGCTACATCCGTCTCGGCCAGCATCCGGCGGGCAAAGGCCATGCTGTCATTGGTGAAGCGGCTGACATCCACATAGGCATAGAAGGCGCCATCCATCGGCGAGGCGATGGAAAAGCCGATTTCCGGCAGGCGCTTCACCAGAAAGTCGCGGTTCACGCGGTAGGCGTCGCGATAGACATTCAGCTCCGCCTCAGCGCCAAGCGCCGCCTCCGCCGCGATCTGCGACAGTTCCGGCGCGGAAATGTAGAGGCTCTGGGCGATGCGCTCGACGGGGCGCACGAGCTTTTCCGGTAGCACCATCCAGCCGATGCGCCAGCCGGTCATGCAATAGTATTTCGAGAAGGAATTGATGATCACGGCCTCGTCGCCGAATTCCAGCGCCGTCGCCTCTTCGCCGACGAAGGTCAGGCCATGGTAGATCTCATCCGAGATGAAAGCGATGCCGTTGTCGCGGCAATAGGCGGAAAGCGCCGCAAGGTTCGCCCGGCCCGTGACGGTGCCGGTCGGATTGGCGGGGCTTGCGAGCAGAACCCCATCGATCTTCCCGGCGGCTTCCAGCGCCTGCGGCGTCAGGGTGAAGCCGTTTTCGGCATTCACCTCGATCTCGACCGTCTCTATGCCGAGCGCGGCCAGAATGTTGCGATAGGCCGGATAACCGGGACGCGCGATCGCGACGCGGTCGCCGGCATCGAACAGCGCGAGGAAGGCCAGGTTGAAGCCCGCCGACGAGCCCGTCGTGATGGCGATGCGGCCGGGATCGACGGACACGCCGTGATGGCTCCGGTAAAAATTCGAAATGGCCTGGCGCAGCGACAAGAGGCCGAGCGCGTCCGTATAGCCGATACGGCCGATCTCCAGCGCCCTGCGCGCAGCCTCACGGACAGCGGCGGGGGCCGGATGCACGGGCTGGCCGACGGCCATGGAGATCACCGGACGGCCGGCGGCACGGCTCTTCGTCGCCTCGGCGAGCACGTCCATAGCGTGAAAGGGTTCGACGGCGCCGCGGCGGGAGAGTTTCATGGGCTTGTCTTCCGGTTTGAAGGATCGAGGCCTTCCTGCCGCAAGATTTGCGGCTTCACAATCCCGCGAGGGCCGAAAATCCGCCGCTTTTTCCCTATCGTTTGCCCGTGACCAACCATAAGGTCGTTGAAAGCGCCCTGCCCCGCATTGACGCGGCAGCGCCGGCAATGGCACTTCTGCGGGCCGCATCACGACGAGGACCAGACTGACATGACATTCAAGACCAAGCTTGCGGCCACCGTGGCTCTTCTTTTTACGGTCGCAGCGCCCCTTCCGGCCCTCGCCCTCGACGATGCGCAGAAGAAGGAGATCGGCGAGTTCATCAAGGAATATCTCGTCGAGAACCCGGAAATCCTCGTCGACGTGCAGGAAGCCCTGCAGAAGAAGCAGGAAGAGCAGCAGCAGGCCAAGGCGAAGTCCGCAATCTCAGACAATGAAAAGGCGATCTACAACTCGCCCTATGATATCGCGCTCGGCAACCCCAAGGGTGACGTCACCATCGTCGAGTTCTTCGATTACAACTGCGGTTACTGCAAGCGCGCCCTTTCCGACATGGACGACATCCTGAAGGAGGACAAGAACGTCCGCTTCGTCCTGAAGGAACTGCCGATCCTCGGCCCCGATTCGCTCGCCGCCCACAAGGTGAGCGCCGCCTTCCGCGACCTCGCGCCGGAAAAGTACGGCGAATTCCACCGCGCGCTGCTCGGCGGAGAAGGCCGTGCGACGGAAGAAAGCGCCATCGCGCTGGCCGCCAATATGGGAATTTCGGAAGCCGATATCCGCAAGACCATGACCGAAAAGCCGCATGACGACGCCGTGCGCGAAGCCTATTCCCTGGCAAACGATCTCGGCATCACCGGCACGCCCTCCTACGTTCTCGGCAACGAGATGGTGTTTGGCGCCGTCGGTGCGGATGACCTGCGCGCCAAGATCGCCAATGTCCGCGCCTGCGGCAAGGCGAGCTGCTCGTAACCGCCATCTTCTTGCCACGCTGGCCTGTTCAGGCCTTGCTGCTTGTGGACACGCCGCCACGACCGGAAAACCCCAGTACCTTGGGGCTTTCCTCATGGAAACCGCCGGTCTATAGGTAGTCCTTCATCCAGCATGCGGAATTGCGAATGGCTTTACCCCTTTTCGTGCTCAACGGCCCCAACCTGAACGCCCTCGGCAAGCGCGAGCCCGGTATCTATGGCGGCCAGACGCTCGCCGATATCGAAGTGCTGTGCAAGGCAGAGGGCGAGAAGCTGGGCTTTGCCGTCGATTTCCGCCAGTCCAACCATGAAGGCGATCTGGTCGACTGGATCCACGAGGCCGGCGACGTCGCTGCCGGCATCGCCATCAATGCCGGTGCCTACACCCATACCTCGATCGCCCTGCATGACGCCATCCGCGCCATCAAGATCCCGGTGGTCGAACTGCACCTTTCCAACGTGCATGCACGCGAGGAATTCCGCCACAAATCGATGATCGCGCCCGCCGTGAAGGGCGTCATCTGCGGTTTTGGCGCGCAGAGCTATGTCCTTGCGCTGCATGCGCTTTCATCCATCACGACATAAGAAGAACCAGAGGCTCAATCCCATGGCTGACAAGAAACACGGCATCGATCAGGTTCTGATCCGCGATCTCGCCAACATCCTCAACGAGACGGACCTGACCGAGATCGAAGTGGAGCAGGACGACCTGCGCATCCGCGTCTCGCGCGCCGGCACGCCGCAATATGTCCAGGCCCCGATCGCCGCCCCGGCCTTCGCCGCACCGGCCGCTGGCGCCGCAACCGCTGCCGTCGCCGCCGCTCCGGCTGATGCGCGCAACAACAAGAACGCCGTGACGGCGCCGATGGTGGGCACCGCCTACCTGTCGCCGGCTCCGGGCGCGCGCGCCTTCATCGAGGTCGGCGCGACGGTCAAGGAAGGCCAGACGATCCTCATCATCGAAGCCATGAAGACGATGAACCAGATCCCGGCGCCGCGCTCGGGCAAGGTCACCGAAATCCTCGTGCAGGACGCCAGCCCGGTCGAATACGGCGAACCGCTCGTCATCATCGAATAAGGCGGGTCCCATGATCTCCAAAGTCCTCATTGCCAACCGCGGCGAGATCGCCCTTCGCGTCCTTCGGGCGTGCAAGGAGCTCGGCATCGCCACGGTCGCCGTGCATTCGACGGCCGATGCCGACGCCATGCATGTGCGCCTTGCCGACGAGAGCGTCTGCATCGGCCCGCCGCCGTCGCGCGACAGCTACCTGAACATCCACCAGATCGTCGCCGCCTGCGAGATCACCGGCGCCGACGCCGTGCATCCGGGCTACGGCTTCCTGTCGGAAAACGCCAAGTTCGCGGAAATCCTCGACGCGCACGGCATCACCTTCATCGGCCCGACGGCGGAGCACATCCGCATCATGGGCGACAAGATCACGGCGAAGGAAACGGCAAAGTCGCTCGGCATCCCGGTCGTTCCGGGTTCGGCCGGCGAGGTCAAGCCGGAGAACGCGCTCGAAATCGCCCGCCAGATCGGCTTCCCCGTGCTCATCAAGGCCACCGCCGGCGGCGGCGGCCGCGGCATGAAGGTCGCCAAGACCGAGGCCGACCTTGAAGAGGCCGTCTCGACGGCCCGTTCCGAGGCGCTTGCTGCCTTCGGCAACGATGCCGTCTACATGGAAAAATACCTCGGCAAGCCGCGCCACATCGAAATCCAGGTCGTCGGCGACGGCATGGGCAATGCGGTGCATCTGGGCGAACGCGACTGCTCGCTGCAGCGCCGCCACCAGAAGGTCTGGGAAGAAGCCAACTCGCCGGCGCTGAATGTCGACCAGCGCATGAAGATCGGCCAGATCTGCGCCGACGCCATGAAGAAGCTGAAGTACCGCGGCGCCGGCACAGTCGAGTTCCTCTACGAGAACGGCGAGTTCTATTTCATCGAAATGAACACCCGTCTTCAGGTGGAGCACCCGATCACCGAAGCGATCACCGGCATCGACCTCGTGCACGAGCAGATCCGCGTCGCCTCCGGCGCCGGCCTTTCCGTCACGCAGGAGGAGATCGTCTTCTCCGGTCATGCCATCGAATGCCGCATCAACGCCGAGGATCCGCGCACCTTCGTGCCCTCGCCGGGCACGATCACGCATTTCCACGCACCGGGCGGTTTGGGCGTTCGCGTCGATTCGGGCGCCTATCAGGGCTACAAGATCCCGCCCTACTACGACAGCCTGATCGGCAAGCTCATCGTGCACGGCCGCACCCGCGTCGAATGCATGATGCGCCTGCGCCGCGTGCTCGACGAGTTCGTCATCGACGGCATCAAGACGACGCTGCCGCTGTTCCAGGACCTCATCGGCAACCAGGACATCGCCAACGGCGACTACGACATCCATTGGCTGGAGAATTATCTGGCCAACAGCACCGACGCCTGAGGCGGCGTCGGTCATGGCAGGGCGGCGCAGCCGGCACCCGGACATAACCCCGGATTTGCTTCTGCGCGCCTATTCCATCGGGCTTTTCCCGATGGCCGATTCGGCCGACGATCCGGAACTCTTCTGGGTCGAGCCGGACATGCGGGGCGTCATCCCGCTCGATAAATTCCACGTCTCGCGCAGCCTCGCCAAGACGATCCGCCAAAAGCCCTTCGACATCCGCTTCGATACCGCCTTCGACGCCGTGGTCGCCGCCTGCGCGGAAGCCGCGCCCGATCGCCCCTCGACCTGGATCAACGCCAAGATCAAATCGCTTTACGGCACCCTGCATCGCATGGGCCACGCGCATTCCGTCGAAGCCTGGGATGGAGAAACGCTCGTCGGCGGCCTCTATGGCGTCTCGCTCGGCGCGGCCTTCTTCGGCGAAAGCATGTTCTCTCGCCGCACGAATGCTTCGAAAATCTGCCTCGTGCATCTCGTGGAACGTCTGAAAGCGCATGGCTTCCGCCTGCTCGATACGCAGTTCACCACGGAGCATTTGAAGACGTTTGGCGCGATCGACGTGCCGAAGATCCAATATGAGGATATGCTGGCCAACGCGCTGGCGTCACCGCATTTGCCATTTTGAGGATGGGGTGTGGGTCCTCTGGTCAAGTCCGAGGACGATAGAAGAAAGAAGTGCGATAAAGCAGCGCTGCCTATGCCGCCCCTTTTTGAAGGAAGGAAACGCCTTCTTCCCCTCCGTCATCCTAGGGCTTGCCCCGAGGATCCACGCGGCAGTCGCAAACTTGTAAAATTGAAATGGAAAGCCTTACTGGCTCTTCGTCTCGCCGTCTTCCGGCGGTGGAACTTCCGACTTTGCCTTGCACTCGACGAGCCAGACGTCATAGACGGGGTGCTCGACGGCGTTGAGGCCGGGGCTGTCGGCGAACATCCAGCCGGTGAAGATGCGGCGGATCTTTCGGTCGAGGGTGATTTCGTCCACTTCGACGAAGGAGGTGACCTTCTGCGCCTCGGTATCGTCGCGGCTGTAGCAGACCTTCGGCGTCACCTGCAGCGCGCCGAACTGGACGGTCTCGCCGATATAGACGTCGAAATTGGTGATGCGGCCAGTGATCTTGTCGATGCCGGAGAAGGCGGCGACCGGGTTTTCGATGCGGGCGGCCTCGGACGAAACGGGCGCCAGGGCAAGGCCGGCAGCCGCAGCTGCAAGCACGCCCGTCAGGAACCGCCGTCCGGCGTTCACCTTTGAAAACCCTGATGTCATGAAGCCGTCTCCTGCGATCTGAACCGGCGTCGCCGGTCGCTTGGAGCTACCGGCGAAATGTGGCCAAATCGGTATCAGTTGCCCGGCGTCCAGGCGTCATAATCGCCCGTCACGCGCGGACGCTCGCCGGCGACCGCGATCGAGCCCGGCGGACGGTAGGCCTGCGCCGTGCCGGTGCCGTTCGGGCGGTGCGGCTTCTGCCATTCATGCGCGACATACTTTTCGTCGGCCGGAGAAACGTCCGTGCGATGGTGCATCCAGCCGTGCCAGCCCGGCGGGATGGCGGAGGCATCGGCATAGCCGTTGTAGATCACCCAGCGGCGCGTGCGGCCTTCGGAATCCTTGGCCCCGCCCTGGTAATACACATTGCCGAATTCGTCCTGGCCGACCTTGGTGCCGAAGCGCCAGGTGTGAAAGCGGGTGCCGATCGTCTGACCGTTCCACCAGGTGAAAATCTGCTTGAGAAGGCTCATGGGCTGGCGTCCTTGGCAGGGCCACGCTTGGGATGTGGCCCGAGACTGATATTTCTTCCGCTTATGGCGCGACGGCCCCCGAATGTCCAGCGATTCCCGCGTCTTCGCCCACGGCTTTTCGCCGCGGCTCAGTGGCCAAGCGGCTTCTCGTAGACATCGAGCGGCACGCCGGAGATGTTGTCCGCCGTATGTCTAGCCTCGCCGACCTTGGCAAAACCGTGCGCGTAGTAGAAGGCGACAGCGGCGTCATTGCGCGGATCGACCTCCAGCAGCATAGTGTTCGCGTCCGGGAAGCAAGTTTCGAGCTCGGCAAACATATCGCGGCCGATACCCTGCCGCTGATAGCGCGGCAGCACGTAGAGCTGGTGCAGGAAGGCGGTCTTCGGCCGGTCTTTCGACATGGCGACATAGCCCATGCCAGCCAGTTCCCGCCCATTATCGGCGACGACGAATTCGCTGTCCTTGCGCTCCAGCTTGGCCTTCAGCGCCGGCACGGAATGCCAGCGCGCTGTGATCTCGCTCACCTTGTCCACGCCATACAGCGCGTCAAAAGTGGCGTGCCACGTCTCGCCGAGAAGCGCGCTGACTTTCGCCAGATCGCGCTCGGAGGCGGTGCGGACGAAGAACACGGGATTACTCCTCGATGCCGAGCTTGGCCTTGACCAGCGCCTGAACGGCCTGCGGATTGGCCTTGCCACCCGTCGCCTTCATGACCTGGCCGACGAACCAGCCAGCCAGCGTCGGCTTGGCGAGAACCTTGGCGACCTGATCGGGGTTGGCGGCAATGATCTCGTCGACAGCCTTCTCGATGGCGCCAGTATCCGTCACCTGCTTCATGCCGCGGGATTCGACGATCTCGGCGGGGTTGCCGCCCTCGTTCCAGACGATCTCGAAGAGGTCTTTGGCGATCTTGCCGGAGATGGTGCCGTCCTTGATGAGATCGATGATGCCGCCAAGCTGGTCGGGCGAAACCGGAGTCTCTTCAATATCCTTGCCGGCTTTGTTCAAGGCGCCAAGCAAGTCGTTGATGACCCAGTTGGCGGCAATCTTGCCGTCGCGGCCAGCGGCCACGGCCTCATAGTAGTCGGCGATCGCCTTTTCGGAGACGAGCACGGAGGCGTCGTAGACCGAGAGGCCAAGATCCTTGACGAAGCGGATCTTCTTGTCGTCGGGCAGCTCCGGCAGATCGGCGAGCAGCGACGCGACGAACGCGTTGTCGAATTCCAGCGGCAGCAGGTCCGGATCGGGGAAATAGCGATAGTCGTGCGCGTCTTCCTTCGAGCGCATGGAGCGCGTCTCGCCCTTGCCGGGATCGAAGAGACGGGTTTCCTGGTCGATGGAACCGCCATCCTCCAGAATGCCGATCTGGCGGCGCGCTTCGTATTCGATGGCCTGGCCGATGAAGCGGATGGAGTTGACGTTCTTGATTTCGCAGCGCGTGCCGAAGCCCTCGCCCGGACGGCGCACGGAGACGTTGACGTCGGCGCGCATCGAGCCTTCGTCCATGTTGCCGTCGCAGGTGCCGAGATAGCGCACGATGGAACGCAGCTTGGTCATGTAGGCCTTGGCCTCGTCCGAGGAGCGCATGTCCGGCTTGGAGACGATCTCCATCAGCGCCACGCCCGAGCGGTTGAGGTCGACATAGGACATGGTGGGATGCTGGTCGTGCATCGACTTGCCGGCGTCCTGCTCGAGGTGCAGGCGTTCGATGCCGATCTCGATGTCCTCGAAATTGCCCTGGCGATCCGGGCCGAGCGAGATGACGATCTTGCCCTCGCCGACGATCGGGTCCTTGAACTGCGAGATCTGGTAGCCCTGCGGCAGGTCCGGATAAAAGTAGTTCTTGCGGTCGAAGATCGAGCGATGGTTGATCTGCGCTTTCAGGCCAAGGCCGGTGCGCACGGCCTGCTTGACGCATTCCTCGTTGATGACGGGCAGCATGCCGGGCATGGCGGCATCGACGAGCGAGACGTTGGCATTCGGCGCCTTGCCGAATTCCGTCGAGGCGCCGGAGAACAGCTTAGAATTCGAAAGGACCTGCGCATGCACCTCCATGCCGATGATGACTTCCCAGTCGCCGGTGGCGCCGGGGATGAAGCGTTTCGGATCGGGGGTGCGGACGTCGACGAGGGTCATTTTCGGCTCTTGCTGTGGTGTCTTCGGTGCTGTCTCGGTAGAACATATGGGCAGGCGGCGCAAGGTTTTCAGCGGGTGTGTCGCGCCGTCGTTAGCCAAGTCGCAAGCTTGGCCGGCTAAAACCGTGTCATGGACACGGCGATACCGCTTCTCATCATTTTTCTTCTCTTCAACGTCGTGACGTTCTGCCTCTTCTGGTGGGACAAGGACGCCGCACGGGACGGTGGTTGGCGCGTTTCCGAAGCGCGATTGCTGCAATTCGCTTTTCTCGGCGGCAGTCTCGGCGCTTTCGCCGCGCAACGCCTGCTGCGGCACAAGACCCGTAAGGAGCCGTTTCGCACGTATTTAAAGGCGATCCTGGTTCTGCATGCCGTTCTTGCCCCCGTGGGGCTCATCTTTGGCCCCACCCTCCTCCGTTTGCTGCAAGTCGGCTGACAGCCATCCGGCCAGCGCGTGTTGACACGCGGCATGATTCGTAACTATTATTGTTACATGAAAAGAAACAGCCGCCTTTCCGCCGTACTTCACGCGCTCATGCATATGGCCGAGCGCGACGCGCCGATGACCTCGGACGATCTCGCGCTCTGCCTCGATACCAATGCCGTCGTCGTGCGCCGCACCATGGCGGGGCTTCGTGATGCCGGCATCGTGCAATCCGGTCGCGGCCATGGTGGCGGCTGGCATTTTGCCAAACCGCTTGCCGATATTTCGCTGCTCGACATCTACAACGCGCTCGGCGAGCCGATCGTCTTCCAGATCGGCCCGGCGACGGAAATGCCGGGCTGCGTCGTCGAAAAATCTGTCAACCGGGTGATCGGTGATGCTCTGAAGGATGCCGAGGCGATCCTGATGGCGCGCTTTGCCGGCACGACGCTCGCCGATCTCGCCGCCGATTTTCGGGTGGCGGCGAAACACGCCGGGGCCGATACCGCTAAACGGTAGCTAAACCCCAAGACCTGCATTGAACGTCCGGTACCCGCCGGGCGAACGATGCCGCACGTTCCATAGAAAGGACCATCATGACCGAAGATGCCATCATCATCGGCGGGGGCTTTGCCGGCCTGTCCGCCGCCCTGCAGCTCGCCCGCGCCCGCCGCCGCATTACCATCCTGGACACCGGGCTGCCGCGCAACCGGTTCGCCGCCCATTCGCACGGCTTCCTCGCGCAGGACGGCCGGCCGGGCGGCGCCATCCTCGCAGACGCCCGCCGCCAGCTTGCCGCCTACGAAACCGTCAGCTTCCGCGATGTGCCGGCCGAAAGGCTGGAGGGAGAGCGGGACGCGTTTTCGGTGATCACCAGCGACGGAGGGCGGATCGATGCGCGGCGCGTGCTGCTCGCCACCGGCTTTGAGGACCAGCTGCCCGAGATTCCCGGCCTTGCCGAGCGCTGGGGCAAAACAGTGCTGCACTGCCCCTATTGCCACGGCTACGAAGTCGGCGGCGGGCCGGTCGGCGTACTGGCGCGCACCACCGAGGCCGCACGTTTTGCCGCCGTCGTCGCCGACTGGGGCGATGTCACGCTCTTCACCAATGAAGTCCCGGAGCCGGACGAAAAGGACCTCGCCGTGCTCGAGGCGCGCAATGTGAAACTCCGCCCCGGCCGCGTCACCGCCATTGCGGACGGCCCCCGCGGCCTGCTCTCAGTCGAGACCGGCCCCGGCATTCCCACCCTCGTCAAGGCGCTGTTCGTTGCCCCCGAAGCGCGGGTGCGCAGCACAATCCCGAATGACCGCGGCCTAAAATTGAAAGAAACACCGATCGGCAACATCCTGCACACCGACGACATGGGCCAGACCTCACTGCCCGGCCTCTACGCTGCCGGCGACATCGCGCTCGGTGCGGCCAATATCTCGCTCGCCTCGGCCAACGGCGTGAAGACCGCCGTCTTCCTGCACCACTCGCTGATCTGGCCAGCGCATTGACCTTTGCGCATGCCCCGGTTATTTCGAGGCGTCCGCAAATGGAGTTTTGATGTTCAACTCGTCTGAGACCCGCTGAGGGCCCTGCCCGCATCACGCTTGCGCGCAGGGTCGAAAAAACGCTGAACCCTGCCACCCCTTTGGTGGCGGAACGTTTTTTCGCGTTCATTCGAACGCCTGACGGACACTCAAGACAATGGACATTTCGCGCGCCGAACAGCGCATTCTTCACCTGCTCGCCCAGGGCGGCAGGATCGACATCGAAAAAGACGATAACCGCAAGATCATCATCGTTAGCTGCATCACGCGGGACGGCTGGCGCGCCGGCGGTCTCGACCTGGATCTCTTCCGCAAGCTGAAACGCCGGCGCTGCATCGCCTCCTCCGGCGGCAGCCCATATCGCATCACGCAGCGCGGTCTGGTTCTGGTGCGCTCGCAGCTCGACAACCAGTAAAAGACGGGAGGTGTGGCGAGCGCCGCACCTCCTTCAAAACCCGCCCGGGCCGTAACCGATCGGCTCGTCGGCGACGAGCTGTCGGCGAAGACCGACCGATTCCACGTCCCGGTCGAGGCGTTCCGAATAATCGACGGAAAGCCAGTTCACCGAATAGCCGTGCTTCTGGAAGAAGCCGACGGCGGCCGTGTTGCGCGCATGGGTCTGGAGCCGTGCCGCCTCAAAGCCGGCGGCAACGATTTCCGCTTCCATGGCGGCGAGCAGAGCGGCGCCAAGCCCCTTCTTCTGCTGGGGCGGATCGACCCAGAGATCACTGATCTCGTCGTCCAATGCCTCGCGCGACGCCCAGCCGGCCAGCACGCCCTCACTCTCGACGACACTGACGCGCAGCCATTTTTCGGCGAGAAATTGCTGGAAGGCGTTACGGGCATGTTCGCTGCGCACCTGAAGATCGACGACGCCGACGACGGCCTGCCCCCAGGCCCTCACGCCGATCTCGACGAGTTCCGGAACGTCATCCCCACGGGCATTGCGAACAGTGATCATGCATCGGCCCTTTCCATGCCATGAAAGCACTGCGCGCGGAGATTGGCGAGAGAGACGAAAGGCTATCCACGGGGATGATCAGCCGAAACGAAATCGCCCGGCACGGAGCCGGGCGATCTGGTCGTTCTTGCAGATGAGGGCTAGCTGCCCCTTACCACCACTTGGCCGGCGTGAAGCGGCCGGCGGCCTGCTCGATGACGTGGGCCGTCTTGAAGAGGCTTTCCTCGTCGAAGGGCTTGCCGATGAGCTGGAGGCCGAGCGGCAGGCCCTTGTGGTCGAGGCCGGCGGGAACGGAGAGGCCCGGCAGGCCGGCCATGTTCACCGTCACCGTGAAGATGTCCTGCAGGTACATCTTGACCGGATCAGACGCCAGGTCCTCGTCGGCGATGCCGAAGGCCGACGACGGGGTGGCGGGCGTCAGGATGGCATCGACCCCTGCGTTGAAGGCCAGTTCGAAGTCGCGCTTGATCAGCGTGCGCACCTTCTGGGCCTGCAGGTAATAGGCATCGTAGTAGCCGGCCGACAGAACATAGGTGCCGATCATGATACGGCGCTTGACCTCGGTGCCAAAACCGGCGGCGCGAGTCTTCTCGTACATGTCGACGATGTCCTTGCCGTCGACGCGCAGGCCGTAGCGCACGCCGTCGTAGCGGGCGAGGTTCGACGATGCCTCGGCCGGGGCAACGATGTAGTAGGCCGGCAGGGCGTATTTGGTATGCGGCAGCGAGATGTCGACGATCTCGGCACCGGCGTCCTTCAGCCAGGCGATGCCTTGCTGCCAGAGCGCTTCGATCTCGTCCGGCATGCCTTCGACGCGGTATTCGCGCGGAATGCCGATGCGCATGCCCTTCAGCGACTGGCCGAGCGCGGCTTCGTAATCCGGCACCGGCCGGTCGACGGAGGTCGTGTCCTTGGCATCGACGCTCGCCATCGACTTCAGCAGGATCGCGGCATCACGCACGTCGCGGGCGATCGGGCCGGCCTGATCGAGCGAGGAGGCGAAGGCGACGATGCCCCAGCGCGAGCAGCGGCCATAGGTCGGCTTGATGCCGACGGTGCCGGTGAAGGCGGCGGGCTGGCGGATCGAGCCGCCGGTATCGGTCGCGGTCGCGCCGGCGCACAGGAAGGCGGCGACGGCGGCGGCCGAGCCGCCCGACGAGCCGCCCGGCACGAGATCGGCGTTGGAACCCTGCGCACGCCACGGGTTCTTGACGGCACCGTAATAGGAACTCTCGTTAGAGGAGCCCATGGCGAACTCGTCCATGTTCAGCTTGCCGAGCATGACGGCGCCGTCGTTCCAGAGATTCTGGGTAACGGTCGATTCGTATTTCGGCTTGAAGCCGTCGAGGATGTGGCTGCACGCCTGCGTATGGATGCCGTCGGTGGCAAACAGGTCCTTGATGCCGAGCGGAATACCTTCCAGTGCACCGGCCTTGCCGTCGGCGATGCGGCCGTCGGAAGCCTTGGCCATCGCGCGCGCCTTTTCCGGCGTTACGGTGACATAGGCGTTGATCGCCGGATTGGCCGCTTCGATCGCAGAAAGATACGCGTCCGTCAGTTCGACGGCTTTGATCTCCTTGGCGGAGAGCTTTTCGCGGGCTTCGGCAATGGTGAGGCGAGTAAGGTCGGTCATGAAACTACTTTCGGAAGCGGACGGCGCGGGCGGCAAAGGCGGACTTATTCGACGACCTTCGGCACCTGGAAGAAGTTGCGGTCGGTGGCCGGCGCATTGGCGACGATGGCATCGGCCTTGCCGCCGTCATTGACGACGTCCTGGCGCTTGCGCATCGCCATCGGTGTGACCGAAGTCATCGGCTCGACGCCCTCGACATTCACTTCGGAAAGCTGCTCGACGAAGCCGAGGATACCGTTCAGCTCGCCGGTCATGCGGTTTGCCTCTTCCTCGCTGACGGCGATGCGGGCAAGGCGCGCGACGCGCTTTACGGTGGCTAGATCTACGGACATGGATGGTCTCCGACAGGAAATTTCATACCCGCTATACTGACCAAGCCCCGGAGGTGCAACGGGGGAATGGCCCGTTCCACGCCCCCGCGCCCGTTTTCCTGCCGCTTAGCGCGTCACCACGCCGCCGGCCTTGGGCACCTCGATCTTCGAGGATGCGCCGTCCATCGCCTGCACGAAGAGGTCGGCCGTCTGGTCGATGATACCGAAGGAACCGTAGTGGCAGGGAATGACCGTGTCGAACTTGAAGAAGCGCTGGCAGGCAAGGGCTGCGACGGCACCGCCCATGGTGAAACGGTCGCCGATCGGCACGAGGCCGATTTCCGGCTGGTGCAGCTCGTGGATCAGCGCCATGTCGGAAAAGATGTCGGTGTCGCCCATATGATAGAGTGTCGGCTCATCCTCGAAATGCAAGACGAGGCCGTTGGCATTTCCGAGCGAATGGGAAGTGCCGTCCTCGGTGATCTGCGCGGAGGAATGCAGCGCATTGACGAAGGTGGTGGAAAAACCGTCGAAATGCACGGTGCCGCCCGTATTGCCCATATCGACCTTTTCGACACCCTTGGCGCCGAGCCAGGCGGCGAGATCGGCATTGGCGAGCACCGTCGCGCCGGCTTCCTTGGCGATCTGGATCGTATCGCCGACATGGTCGCCATGACCGTGCGTCAGCAGGACGTGCGTGAGGCCGGCGACGGCGTCCTTGCGGGTCGCATCGTCAAAGGCCGGATTGCCGGTGAAGAACGGATCGATGAGGATCGTCGCCTTCGCCGTTTCGATGCGGAAGGCGGAATGGCCGAGCCAGGTGATTTTCATGATTGTTCTCCATTTGGGATTCGCGAGGCAATATAGTCCCGGTGAAGGCCGTTTCCATCCGTCGCGGGATCGTTATAAGCGTGGCTTTAAGAAATTGAGGGAATTCCGTCATGAGCGACGACGATTACATCTATGACGAAGCAACCGGCGAATGGCGCCCGGCCTCCGAGATCGCTGCGGAAAAGGCAGCGAAAAACGTGGTGCTCGATGCCGGCGGCAATGTGCTGGCCGATGGCGATTCGGTCGTGCTCATCAAGGACCTGAAGGTGAAGGGCGCCGGCCAGACGCTGAAGCAGGGCACCGTCATCAAGACGATCCGCCTCACCGACAATCCGGACGAAATCGACTGCCGGCACGAGACGATCCGCGGTCTGGTGCTGCGCACCGAATTCGTCCGCAAGCGCTGAGAGGTTTGGCCATGGCGACGCTGACACTGGAAGACCTGGCGCAAAGCCTCCTGCCCGGCCAGCCCATCGCCGGCCTCGACCTCGGCACCAAGACGATCGGGCTTTCCGTCTCCGATCTTGGTCGCCGGCTGGCAACACCCCGGCCGGTGCTGAAGCGGGTGAAATTCACGCAGGATGCGGAGACGCTGTTGGCATTTGCAGCAAAGGAGAAGGTCGTGGCCTTCGTCATTGGCCTGCCCGTGAACATGGATGGCAGCGCCGGCCCGCGCGTTCAGGCGACCCGCGCCTTCGTGCGCTCCATGGCGGATAAAACGGACATCCCCTTCGTCTTCTGGGACGAGCGACTTTCGACGGTCGCGGCCGAGCGCACGCTGATCGAGATGGATGTATCGCGCAAGAAGCGGGCCGAGCGCATAGACTCCGCCGCCGCCTCGTTCATTCTTCAGGGCGCGCTGGACAGGCTGTCGTCTCTCGCCAGAACCGCCGGCGAGGATTGATGACGGGCCTGCCACCAGGCTGAGATCTGCTTGCGGCGGCGGAAGGCAAGGATGGCGAAGACGACAAGGCTGTCGACAATGATGGCGCGCAGCACCAGCAGCGGCAGGTCTTCCGGCGGAATGCCGAGGATATGGCCGTAAATCTGGAACACCAGATCATGCGTCTGGCGCGTCAGCATGAAGAAGCCGAAATTCATGTCGTAGTAGGAAAGCCCGTACCAGCTGCCCAGGAGCGCGATGGGGCCTGCCCACAGGATCAGGAACCACTTCATGCCGCCCTCCTCTTCGCCGTGACGAGATCGGCGACAGCGAAGAGCACCTCGCTGACTGCGATGCTCCCGACAATCACGAGCAGCGGGACGACGATATCCACCGCCGCGAAGGAAAACAGGGTCGTCATGACCGAAATCCGGGCCGTACTGGCCATGGCTTGCACTCACTCGCATGGTTAACACCAAGTAAACGGCACCTTGGCCCGTTAACCCTCACCGCGCAACGGAAACCCTTCGGTAAGGTTAATTTCCACACGGAGGCCCTGCGGGCGGCCTCTTGCCATGCGGCACGGGGCGTGGAATGAGCAGCTGTCTCCCCTCGCCCGATCCGGTTCCATGCTCCCCATCTTCGAAAGCATCCTGCCCGTCTTCCTGCTCGTCGTGCTGGGCGTGTTTCTCAAGCGCTGGCGGCTGATCGACCGCGACATGTGGAACGGGCTCGAACAACTCGGCTTCTTCGTGCTGTTCCCCTCGCTGCTTTTCACCACGCTCGCCGATGCCGAGTTTTCCGGCATGGCGGCCGGAAAGGTCGCGATCGGCTCCATCGGGTCCGTGACTTTGATCGCAGCGGTGCTCGCGCTGTGCTGGCCGCTTTTCCGCGCCGCCGGGGTCGGCGGACCGACCTTCACCTCGGTCTTCCAGACCTCGACGCGCTGGAACGCCTTCATCGCGCTCGCCATCGCCGAGAAGCTCTACGGCGCGCAGAGCCTGACGCTCGTCGCGCTGGTGGCGACGCTGATCATCATCCCGATCAATCTCTACAATATCGGCATGCTCGTCTGGTTCGGCGGCGGCACGCGCAGCCTGAAAACCTTTGCGCAAAAAATCCTGACCAACCCGATGATCATCGGCTCGGTGCTCGGCGTCGCGATCAACCTGCTCGGGATCGAAATCTACAAGCCCTTGATGCAGACCGTCGAAATGGTGGCGGATACGTCGCTCAGCCTCGGCCTCATCATGGTGGGCGCCGGGCTGAAGCTTGCCGATGCGCTGAAGCCGCGTCCGCTGGCGCTGCTGCCGGTCGTGCTGAAACTCGTCTTCATGCCCCTGGTCATGACGGGTGCCGCCTATGCGCTCGGCATGCGCGGCGAGCAGCTTCTGACGATCGCGATGGGGGCGAGCGTGCCGACGGCGATGAACGGCTATGTGCTGGCCAAGCAGATGGGCGGCGATGCGCCCTTCTACGCCGCCGTCGCGACGCTGCAGACCATCGCCTCGTTCTTCACCATTCCGATGGTGCTGGCGACGACGGCCTATCTGGCCGGCGGATAAAGCAGGTCGACGATATAGGCCGAGTCGAAGCGCGAATCGAGCATGCCGTAGGTCGAGCGCCAGCCGGAGGCGAGACGCGTCTCGAGGAAGGCATCGGCGACGCGGCCGGCACCGGCGCGGTAGAGTTCGGCGGCAGCGGCGGCGAGCGCCAGCTGCTCGACCAGCATGCGGGCAGCCCCCTCGTCCCGTTCGCAGAGCGACAGGCAGGCGCGCAGCACGTCGACCGTCTTCTTGCCAGCCGAGCCGAGATCGCGGGCAAGCCCGGTGAACAGGATTTCGAACAGGTCCCTGCCCCGTCCGATGACGCGCATCAGGTCGAGCGCCATGACATTGCCGGAACCTTCCCAGATCGCGTTGACCGGCGCCTCACGGTAATGCCGCGCGATCGGCCGTTCCTCCACGTAACCGCTGCCGCCGATGCACTCCATCGCTTCATAGATGAGTGCCGGCGCGATCTTGCAGCACCAGTATTTCACGACCGGCGTCATGATCCGGGCATAGGCGGCATCTTCCGCACTGTCGCGGGCCTTGTCGAAGGCTTCGGCAAGACGCAGCGAAAGGGCGGTGGCGCCTGCAACGTCGAGCGCCATGTCGGCGAGCACGCGCGTCATGATCGGCTGGGCCACGAGCGGCTTGCCGAAGACATTGCGGCCACGGGTATGATGCACGGCCTCGGCGAGCGAGGCGCGCATGATGCCAGCGGAGGCGAGCGCGCAATCGAGCCGCGTCAGCGTCACCATGTCGAGGATGGTGCGGATGCCGGCATCCGGGCTGCCCAGCAGGAAGCCGAACGTATCGGAGAACTCCACTTCCGAAGACGCGTTGGAGCGGTTGCCGATCTTGTCCTTGAGGCGCTGGAAGCGCAGGCCGTTGCTGGCGCCGTCTTCAAGCAGGCGCGGCACGAGGAAGCAGCCGGTGCCCTCGCGCGTCTGCGCCAGCATGACGAAACCATCGCTCATTGGCGCCGACATGAACCATTTGTGGCCCGTCAGGCGGTAGATGCCCTCGCCGACGCGCTCGGCGGAAGAGGTGTTTGCACGCACGTCGGTGCCGCCCTGCTTTTCCGTCATGCCCATGCCGATGGTGATGGCGCTCTTCTGCATGGCCGGCTTGTTGGCGCTGTCATATTTGCGCGACAGGATCTTTCGGCCCCATTCGCGCTGCACTTGCGGCGAGGCCGAGAGGGCTGCAACCGAGGCGCTCGTCATCGTCAGCGGGCAGAGATGGCCGCATTCGAGCTGCGCCGTCAGGTAGAAGCGCACCGCGCGCGCCTTGTGCGCCCGGCCCTGTTCGTCGGCGACGTTTTCCCAGAGCGAGGAATGCAGCCCGCTCGCCATGGAGCGGCGCATCAGCGCGTGCCAGGCCGGGTGATAATCGACGACATCCAGACGCTCGCCGCGCGGACCATGGGTGCGCAGCTGCGGCACGCCGACATTCGCCATGCGCGCCAGTTCCTGCGCCTCCGGCGAAGTCACATAGCGGCCGATCGCATCGAACTCGTCGCGCAGGCCCTTCGGCATCGCATCGGTGGCATCCACCAGGAGCGGATCGGAGCGATAGGCGTTGATGCCCGACCAGAGCGGCGGCTGGTTGAGATCGGCGAGTTTCTGTTCGGTGTCGCGAGTCATGAGCGGGTTCTAGCCCAAGTCGCGGGCGGGCGAAACGGGGCGTTCGGTCGCGCGGCACCGTTGCGAACACAAAAGCGTGGGAATGCGCGAAACGCCGGCCGCTTCGCCTTGCCGCAGGGAAACCGACGCTCTATAGACCCCGCGTATCCAACGACAGTTGAGGCGGAGTTTCATGGACTTCTTTCCGCATCGCCACCTTCTCGGCATCAAGGGTCTGACAGAGCAGGACATCACCCTGCTGCTCGACCGCGCCGACGAGGCGGTCAAAATTTCCCGGCAGCGGGAAAAGAAGACGTCGACGCTTCGCGGCCTGACGCAGATCAATCTCTTCTTCGAAGCCTCCACCCGCACGCAATCGTCCTTCGAGCTGGCCGGCAAGCGGCTGGGCGCCGACGTGATGAACATGTCGGTCGGCAATTCCTCGGTGAAGAAGGGCGAAACGCTGATCGACACCGCGATGACGCTGAACGCCATGCACCCCGACGTGCTGGTGGTGCGCCACTCCTCCGCCGGTGCCGCCGCCCTTCTGGCGCAAAAGGTCTCCTGTGCGGTGGTCAATGCCGGCGACGGTCAGCATGAACATCCGACCCAGGCCCTGCTCGACGCGCTGACCATCCGCCGCGCCAGGGGCAAGCTGTCGCGCATCATCGTCGCCATCTGCGGCGACGTGCTGCATTCGCGCGTCGCGCGCTCCAACATCCTGCTGCTGAATGCCATGGGTGCCCGCGTGCGCGTCGTCGCACCGGCAACGCTTTTGCCGGCGGGCATCGCCGATATGGGTGCGGAGGTCTATCACTCCATGGCGGAGGGGCTGAAGGACGCGGATGTGGTGATGATGCTGCGTCTCCAGCGCGAGCGCATGTCCGGCGCCTTCGTGCCCTCGGTGCGCGAATATTTCCACTATTACGGCCTCGACGCGGAAAAGCTGAAGGCGGCCAAGGAGGATGCGCTCGTCATGCATCCCGGCCCGATGAACCGCGGCGTCGAGATCGCCTCCGAGATCGCCGACGGTCCGCAGAGCGTGATCGAGCAGCAGGTCGAGATGGGCGTCGCCGTCCGCATGGCCGTGATGGAAACGCTTCTTCTTTCGCAGAACCAGGGTGTCAGCGCATGACCCGCACGACCGTCCTGAAAAATCTCCGCATCCTCGACCCCTCGCGCAATCTCGATGAGAAGGGTTCCATCGTCATCGAGAACGGCAGAATTGCCGCGATCGGCGCCGGTGCGCAGAACCAGGGTGCGCCCGAAGGCGCCGAGATCGTCGATGGTCGCGGCATGATCGCCGCTCCCGGCCTGGTCGATGCCCGCGTCTTCGTCGGCGAGCCCGGCGCGGAACACCGCGAGACCATCGAATCCGCCTCGCGCGCGGCCGCCGCCGGCGGCGTCACCACCTTCATCACCATGCCGGACACGGATCCCGTCATCGACGACATCGCGCTGGTCGAGTTCGTGCTGAAGAACGCCCGCGACAAGGCCATCGTCAACATCCACCCCGCCGCCGCGCTGACCAAGGGGCTGGTCGGCGAGGAGATGACCGAATTCGGCCTTCTCCAGGCCGCCGGTGCCGTCGCTTTCACCAATGGCCGCAACCCGATGCACAATGCGCAGGTGCTGCGCCGCGCCATGACCTATGCGCGCGAATTCGGCAGCGTCATTTCGCTCGAAACCCGCGACAAATATCTGGGCGCCGGCGGGGTGATGAACGAGGGGCTGCTCGCAAGCTGGCTCGGACTGTCCGGCAGCCCGCGCGAAGCCGAACTCATCCCGCTCGAGCGGGACCTGCGCATCGCCGGCCTCACGCGCGGCAAATATCACGCCGCACAGATCTCGGTGCCGGAATCGGCCGAAGCGGTGAAGATCGCCCGCGAGCGCGGTGCCAATGTCACCTGCGGCGCCTCGATCAACCACCTGACACTTAACGAAAACGACATCGGCGAATACCGCACCTTCTTCAAGCTCTCCCCGCCGCTGCGCGGCGAGGACGACCGCAAGGCGATGGTCGATGCGCTGGCCCGTGGCGAGATCGACATCATCGTCTCCTCGCACGATCCGCAGGACGTCGACACCAAGCGCCTGCCCTTCGCGGATGCTGCAGACGGCGCCATCGGTCTCGAAACCATGCTGGCGGCAGCGCTCAGGCTGCATCACAGCGGCGAAGTTCCGCTGATGCGTCTCATCGATGCGCTCTCCACACGCCCGGCAAAGATTTTCGGCCTCGACGCCGGCACGCTGGCGCCGGGCGCAGCGGCGGATATCGTGCTGATCGATCCCGACGAGCCCTGGCTTGCCACGAAAGAACGCTTCGTCTCGCGTTCGAAGAACACGCCGTTTGAAGATGCCCGCTTTACGGGACGTGCCGTCAGCACCTATGTTGCCGGCGAGCGGGTGCATTCGCTGGATTGACGCGTTGAGGGGCGGACAGGACGCCGCCCCGCATCGTCCTACCGGCATCCGTCGCAATGAAATCTCGGGGGAGAACCACGTGTCCGACATCTACACCTGGCAGCTCGGCATATTGCCGACCCTGGCTGCTCTGGCCTTCGGCTATCTTCTCGGCTCCATCCCCTTCGGCTTGATCCTGACCCGCATGGCCGGACTCGGCGATGTGCGCCAGATCGGCTCGGGCAATATCGGCGCGACCAACGTGCTGCGCACCGGCAACAAGAAACTCGCCGCCGCGACGCTGCTCCTCGACGCCCTCAAGGGCACCGCTGCTGCGGCCATTGCCTCGCGCTGGGGCCTCGACGCCGGCATTGCCGCCGGCTTTGCGGCCTTTCTCGGCCATCTCTTCCCGGTCTGGCTCGGTTTCAAGGGCGGCAAGGGCGTCGCGACCTATGTCGGCCTGCTCTTGGGCCTCGTGCCCGTCATGCTCGCGGTCTTCGCGGCCATCTGGATCGGCCTTGCCTATCTCACCCGTTATTCGTCGCTTTCAGCGCTGGTTGCAACGGCGGCATCTCCGGTTGTATTGTGGTTTCTCGGTCACGAGAAGGTGGCACTGCTCTTTCTCGTTCTCACCGTCATCACCTGGTGGAAACACAGCGCCAATATCAGCCGCCTCCTGAGCGGCGCGGAAAGCAAGATCGGCAGCAAGGGGTAACCATGGACGACCGCAGCGCAAGGGCAAAAGGAATTGCGCTGACGGAGAAACAGAGGATTGCCTGGCTGCGGCTCATCCGCAGCGACAATGTCGGGCCGGTTACCTTTCGAGAGTTGATCAACCATTTCGGCAGCGCGGAGACCGCGCTGGACATGTTGCCGGAACTCTCCCGCCGCGGCGGCGCATCGCGCAGCATCCGCGTTGCCTCACGCGCGGAGGCGGAACGGGAACTGGAGATTGCCGAACGGCACGGTGCCACCTTCATCGGCATCGGCGAGCCCGATTATCCACCCTTGCTGCGCCAGATCGACGGCGCCCCGCCGCTTCTTGCCGCCAAGGGCAACCGCAGGGTGACATCGGCACCGGCGGTCGGCATCGTCGGCGCGCGCAATGCCTCGATTTCGGGCATGAAATTTGCGGGGCTTCTGGCGCGGGATATCGGCCGCGCGGGTTATTCCATCGTCTCCGGCCTGGCACGCGGCATCGATACGGCCGCCCACCGGGCCAGCCTGGAGACCGGCACGATCGCTGCCATGGCCGGCGGCCTCGACAAGCCCTATCCACCGGAGAATATCGGCCTGCTCGATGAACTCACCGGCGGCGAAGGCCTCGCCGTGAGCGAAATGCCCTTCGGCTGGGAACCGCGCGCCCGCGATTTCCCCCGTCGCAACCGGCTGATCGCCGGCATGGCGCTCGGCCTCGTCGTGGTGGAGGCCGCCGTGCGTTCCGGTTCGCTCATCACGGCGCGCAATGCCGCGGATTTCGGCCGGCTGGTCTTTGCCGTGCCCGGCTCGCCGCTCGACCAGCGTTGCGAAGGCACCAACGGCCTGCTGAAGGACGGCGCGACGATCACCACGGCACCGGAGGACGTGCTGGACGGGCTGCGGCCGCTGGCCGAGCCCGATCTGTTCTCCCCGCGCCCCGATGCAAGGGAACCCGGTGATGATCTGCCGCCGACTTTGCGGCTGCCGCCGAGCGATGGCGACCGCGAAAGGATCGCCGAGGCTCTGAGCCAGGTGCCGGCCGAAATCGACGAGATCATTCGCCATACCGGCATCGACGCGGCGAGCGTCTATCTCGTCCTGCTAGAGCTTGATCTTGCCGGCCGCCTTCAGCGGCATGCCGGCGGCGGCGTCTCGATCACGCCGGATTGAGAACGGGCGCATGCCCGACTGGATGTCGCCGGCCTCCACATAGGCCATTTCGATCAGATAGCGCAGCATGTCTGCTCCCTCGTTTGCGGCGACGGTGCGCAGTTCTGCGAGCATCTGTCTGATATAGGCGATGTTCTCTTCTGCCGTGTGGGGCGGGAGCATGGGCTTGGCTGGTTTCGAATTCATGACTTATCCGTTGTGCCAGTAATCTGGAATCACCGATAGGTTGCAATTCCTACGCCTAGGAAACGATACAACGATTATTTATAATTGCAACCACGGATTAATCTCGTTTTGGTTGCATGGCGTTGTATCTCACTAAATTCAGCCCTACCTCTTGACCCGAACGCTTTCCCTGTTCATGTCGAAACACGACTTTCCGGCGCGAGATGCGCCCTTCACCGCGTGAGACAAGCCGCGGCGCGTGGTATCAGAGAAAATGACGATGAATGTTGTAGTTGTGGAATCGCCCGCCAAGGCCAAGACGATCAACAAGTATCTTGGCCCGGGCTACAAGGTGCTTGCATCCTTCGGCCACGTGCGCGACCTGCCGGCCAAGGATGGTTCGGTGCTTCCGGACGAAGACTTCGAAATGCTGTGGGAGGTCGACAGCGCCTCGGCCAAGCGCATCAAGGACATTGCCGATGCGGTAAAGGATTCCGACGGCCTGATCCTCGCGACCGACCCGGATCGCGAGGGCGAGGCAATCTCCTGGCACGTACTCGACGTACTGAAGAAGAAGCGCGTGCTCGGCGATAAGCCCGTTCAGCGCGTCGTCTTCAACGCCATCACCAAGTCGGCCGTGCTCGAGGCAATGCGCAATCCGCGCGACATCGACACACCGCTGGTCGATGCCTACCTTGCCCGCCGCGCGCTCGACTATCTCGTCGGGTTCAACCTGTCGCCGGTGCTGTGGCGCAAGCTGCCGGGCGCCCGCTCGGCAGGCCGCGTGCAGTCCGTCGCGCTGCGCCTCGTCTGCGACCGCGAAGCCGAGATCGAGCGTTTCGTCTCGGAAGAGTACTGGAACATCTCGGCACTCCTGAAGACTCCGCGCGGCGACGAGTTCGAGGCCCGTCTGGTTTCGGCCGAGGGCAAGCGGCTTCCCCCCAGGGCGGTCGGCAACGGCGAAGAGGCGAGTAATCTGCGTACGCTGCTCGAAGGTGCGGCCTACCGCGTCGAGAGCGTCGAGGCCAAGCCCACGAAGCGCAACCCGTCACCGCCCTTCACCACCTCCACGCTGCAGCAGGCCGCGTCCTCCAAGCTTGGCTTCTCGGCCTCGCGCACCATGCAGGTGGCGCAAAAGCTCTATGAAGGCATCGATATCGGCGGCGAGACGGTCGGTCTCATCACCTATATGCGTACCGACGGCGTGCAGATGGCGCCCGAGGCGATCGATGCCGCCCGCAAAGCCGTCGCCGAGCAGTTCGGCGCACGCTATGTGCCGGAGAAGGCTCGTCTCTACTCCACCAAGGCGAAGAACGCCCAGGAAGCCCACGAAGCAATCCGCCCGACCTCCTTCGATCGCACGCCCGACCAGGTGAAGCGCTATCTCGATCCAGACCAGCTGAAGCTCTACGATCTCGTCTGGAAGCGCGGCATCGCGAGCCAGATGGCCTCGGCCGAAATCGAGCGCACGACCGTCGAGATCGAGGCCGACAATGGCGGCCGCAAGGCCGGCCTGCGTGCCACCGGCTCCGTCATCCGCTTCGACGGCTTCATCGCCGCCTATACCGACCAGAAGGAAGACGGCGAACAGTCCGACGACGGTGACGAGGACGGCCGCCTGCCCGAAATCAACGCTCAGGAAAAGCTCGCCAAGCAGAAGGTGAACGCCACCCAGCACTTCACCGAACCGCCGCCGCGCTATTCCGAAGCCTCGCTGATCAAGAAGATGGAAGAGCTCGGCATCGGCCGCCCGTCGACCTATGCCGCGACGCTCGCCACGCTGCGCGACCGCGAATATATCGTCATCGACAAGCGCAAGCTGATCCCCGAGGCCAAGGGCCGTCTCGTCACGGCCTTCCTCGAAAGCTTCTTCACCCGCTATGTCGAATACGATTTCACCGCCGATCTCGAAGAAAAGCTGGACAAGATCTCGGCCGGTGAGCTCGACTGGAAGCAGGTTCTGCGCGATTTCTGGAAGGACTTTTTCGCGCAGATCGAGGATACCAAGGAACTGCGCGTCACCAACGTGCTCGACGCGCTGAACGAGGAACTGGCGCCGCTGGTCTTCCCGAAGCGCGAGGACGGCAGCGATCCGCGGATCTGCCAGGTCTGCGGCACCGGCAAGCTTTCGCTGAAACTCGGCAAATTTGGCGCCTTTGTCGGCTGCTCGAATTATCCGGAATGCAACTTCACCCGCCAGCTTTCGGCCGACAACGGCTCGGATGCGGAGGCAGCGGCCTCCAACGAGCCGCAGAGCCTCGGCAAGGATCCGCATACGGGCGAAGAGATCACGCTCCGCTCCGGCCGTTTCGGACCCTATGTCCAGCGCGGCGACGGCAAGGAGGCGAAGCGCTCCAGCCTGCCCAAGGGCTGGACGCCGGCCAGTATCGATCACGAGAAGGCGGTCGCGCTGCTCTCGCTGCCGCGCGATATCGGCCAGCATCCGGAATCCGGCAAGATGATCTCGGCGGGCCTTGGCCGCTACGGACCGTTCCTGCTGCATGACGGCGGCTACGCCAATCTCGAAACCGTCGAGGACGTGTTCTCGATCGGCCTCAACCGTGCCGTGACCGTGATCGCCGACAAGGCGTCGAAGGGTCCGGGCGGTCGTGCGCGCGGCACGCCGGCGGCGTTGAAGACGCTGGGCGATCATCCCGATGGCGGACCGATCACGGTGCGCGACGGCAAATACGGCCCCTATGTCAACTGGGGCAAGGTCAACGCCACCCTGCCCAAGGGCAAGGCCGCCGACAGCGTGACGATGGAAGAAGCGCTCGTTCTGATCGCCGAAAAGGCCGGCAAGACGCCCGCCAAGGGCGGCAAGGCCAAGGCCCCCGCCAAGGCGAAGACGTCGAAGGCGGCCAAATCCAGCGAGAGCAAGACCGGCGAGGCGAAGACCGCAAAGCCGAAGGCAAAGGCTGCGGCCAAGCCCAAGGCGGCAGCAAAGGCAAAGAAGGCCTGACACCATGAGCAAGGAACCACGCAGCCGGGCAGGACAAATGAAACGGCCCGGCCGCGCGGGCCGTGACGTAGCGCCTGCGAACGAGACGCCGATCATCCATGGCGCCATTCCGCCGCGCGACGTGCTGTTGCGCTTCATCGCCGAGCACCCTGAACAGGCCTCCAAGCGCGAAATCTCCAAGGCCTTCGGCCTGAAGGGCGAGACGCGTGTGGAACTGAAGGCGCTGCTCAAATCCTTCGAGGAGGACGGCCTTCTCGAAAAGCGCCGCAAGTCGCTGGTGCGTCCCGGCGCGCTCCCCCCCGTCACCGTTCTCGACATCACCACCCGTGACGTCGACGGCGAGCTGATCGGCCGGCCGGCGGAATGGCTCGACGATGCCGGTGTGGCGCCGGCGGTGCTCATTCGCCAGTCGGGTGGCGCGCGCAAGGACAAGGCGCCCGTTGCCGGTCTTGGCGACCGGGTCCTGGCAAAAATCTTCCCCGCCAAGGAGCGTGGCGGCCCGGCCTATACGGCACGGATCATAAAGGTTCTCGACAAGAAGAAGAATTCCGGCATGGGCGTGTTCCGCACCATGGCGGGCGGCGGCGGGCGCATCATGCCCATCGACCGGCGTGGTGACGAGATGGAGGTCGATGCGCAGTTCACGGCGGGCGCCAAGGATGGTGACCTCGTGGAGATCGATGTCGTGCGCATGGGCCGCTTCGGCCTGCCGCGCGCGCAGGTCAAGAGCGTGGTTGGCTCCGTCGCCTCGGAAAAGGCGATCTCGATGATCGCCATCTATGCCCACGGCATTCCCCACATCTTCCCGGACGCGGTCATCCGCGAGGCGGAAGCCGCGGGTCCGGCGACCATGGCACATCGCGAGGACTGGCGCAGCCTTCCCCTCATCACCATCGACCCGGCCGACGCCAAGGACCACGACGACGCCGTCTATGCCGAACCCGACACCTCTCCGGACAATCCGGGCGGCGTGATGGTCACCGTGGCGATCGCCGATGTCAGCTACTATGTCCGCCCGAAATCCGCGCTCGACCGCGAGGCGCAGAAGCGCGGCAACTCGGTCTATTTCCCGGATCGGGTCGTGCCCATGCTGCCGGAGCGCATTTCCAACGACCTCTGCTCGCTGAAGGAAGGCGTCGACCGGCCGGCGCTCGCCGTGCGCATGGTCTTTTCGCATGAGGGCCGCAAGGCAAGCCACACCTTCCACCGCATCATGATGAAAAGTGCGGCCAAGCTCTCCTACCAGCAGGCGCAGGCGGCGATCGACGGCGCGCCCGACGACAAGACCGGCCCGATCCTCGAGACGATCCTGAAGCCGCTCTGGCAGGCCTACAAGATCATGACGGTCGGCCGCAACCGCCGCCAGCCGCTCGAACTGGACATGCCCGAGCGCAAGATTCTGCTGAAGCCCGATGGCACCGTCGACCGGGTCTTCGTGCCGCCGCGGCTCGATGCGCACAAGCTCATCGAGGAGATGATGATCCAGGCCAACGTCTCGGCCGCCGAAACGCTGGAGAAGAAAAAGCAGGCCCTGATCTACCGCGTGCACGACGCCCCCTCGCTTGCCAAGCAGGAGGTGCTGCGCGAGTTCCTGCAGACGCTCGACATCTCCCTCGTCAAGGGCGGCAACATGCGCTCCAACCACTTCAACGGCATCCTCGCCAAGGTCGCGGACCAGCCCTTCCAGGAGATGGTCAACCAGATGGTGCTGCGCTCGCAGAGCCAGGCGATCTACAGCCCTGAAAATATCGGCCATTTCGGCCTGAACCTCATGAAATACGCCCATTTCACCTCGCCGATCCGCCGCTATGCGGACCTGATCGTGCATCGTGCGCTGGTGGGCTCGCTCGGGCTCGGCGAAGGCGGCATCACGCCGGACGAGGAAGCGGTGCTCGACGATATCGCGGCCGAGATCTCGACCTTCGAGCGCCGCGCCATGGCCGCCGAGCGCGACACGGTTGACAGGCTGATCGCACATCATCTCGCCGAGCGCGTCGGCGAGGAATTCGACGGCCGCGTCTCCGGCGTCACCAAGGCGGGACTTTTTGTCACCCTGCCTGAATATGGTGCCGACGGGTTCGTGCCTATATCTATGCTGGGGCGCGATTATTATATCTACGACGAGGCGCATCAGGCGCTATCCGGTGAAAAGACCGGGCTGGGCTACCGCCTCGGCGATACGGTGCGCGTCAAACTCGCGGAGGCGGTGCCGCTCGCCGGCTCGCTCCGGTTCGACATGTTGAGCGAAGGACGCAAGATGCCGACGGCGGTGCGCTCCTTCCACAAGTCGGGCCGGCGCAAGGGCGGGGAAACGCGGCGCCAGCCGGGCACGCGCCCGCCGCGCGGACGACGCTAACAAGTTCCGGCAAGGAAGGACAGGATATGCAGGCGAACGAGACCGACAGCACAACGCTGCATTTCGGCGACACCGCGAGCGGTAAGCCGGCGGATCGTCCGGTCGGCCGCGCCATCAAGCGCGGCATGCTGAACCGCTGCCCGGCCTGCGGCACCGGCCGCCTGTTCAAATCCTTTCTCAAGCCGGTCGAAAACTGTGCCGCCTGCGGCGAGGATTATGCGCATCAGCGTGCCGACGACCTGCCGCCCTATATCGTCATCACCATCGTCGGCCATATCGTTCTCGGCGGTTACATGGTGACGGATCTCGTCTGGCCGCTCACCACTTGGCAGCATCTCGCCATCTGGGCGCCGATCACCATCATCCTCTCCCTGATCCTGCTCCAGCCGGTCAAGGGCGGAACCATCGGCCTGCAATGGGCGGTCAGGATGCATGGCTTCGGCGAAAAGCCCGATGCCGACGAGGATGCAACGCCCGTATACGGTGACAAAACCGCATGACGCCTGTCCGTCCCGTCGATGCAGCCTCCATCCTGCTTCTCGACCGGTCGGGCGGGACGATACGGGTGCTGGTGGGCAAGCGCAGCAGCAAGCATGTGTTCATGCCCGATGTCTACGTGTTTCCCGGCGGCCGGCGCGATGCGGGCGACCGCCTCGTTTCCGTTGCAAGCCCCCTTCACCCGCTGGCGCTGGAGCGCATGGCCGTACGCGTGCCACGCTGTTCGGGCTCGAAGCTGCGGGCGCTCGCCGTCGCAGCGCTCCGGGAGCTTTACGAAGAGGCCGGTCTGAGCGTTGGCGCGCCGCTTGCCGATGTGCCCGAAGGTGGACTGCCCTTCCGTCCCGATCTCTCCAAGCTGCGATTCCTGGCCCGCGCCATCACGCCCACGGGCATGGTGCGGCGCTTCGATACACGCTTCTTCACGCTCTTTGCCGATGAAGCCGGCATCGACCCTTCCGGTGCTGCGGCCAGCCATGAGCTCGAGGATGTGCGCTGGGTGGATATTTTTGACCACAAGGGCATCGAGATGCCCGACATAACCGTCTTGATCCTTGAAGAGCTTCAAAAAAGCATTCAGGAAGACAAGTCTCTCCCCTTCGGAAGACCGGCGCCGCTGTATCGCAACAGGCACGGTCACTTCCTCCGGGACATGCTTTAAGGGTCGACTACATATGACGCAGCCGCAATCGGGCACCTCCGGCCCGGTGGAGCACATCCACTGGCGATCCCTCATCGCAGCCGTCGCCGCCATTTCCGCTGTCGGCATCGCCATCGGGCTCGGCCTGCCGCTGCTGTCCATCATCATGGAAAAGCGCGGCATTTCTCCCACGATGATCGGCATCAACTCCGCCATGGCCGTTGTCGCCGCCATGGCCGCCGCCCCCTTCACCACGCGCCTGGCGCATGCCTGGGGCACCTCGACGACGATGTTGCTGGCGATCCTGCTGTCGGCGATCAGCGGCCTCGGCTTCTACTACATCGAGAATTTCTGGCTGTGGTTTCCACTGCGCCTCGTCTTCCACGGCGCGATCACCACGCTGTTCATCCTGTCCGAATTCTGGATCAACGCGGCAGCACCCCCACGCCGCCGCGGCCTGGTGCTCGGCATCTATGCGACGGTGCTGTCGCTCGGCTTCGCCACCGGCCCCCTGCTTTTCTCCATCCTCGGCAGCGACGGTGTGCGTCCCTTTGCGGTCGGCGCCCTGATCATTCTCATCGCGGCCGTCCCGATCTTCATCGCCCGCAGCGAAAGCCCCGTCATCGACGAGAAGCCGGAGCTGCATTTCATGCGCTATATCCTTCTCGTGCCGACCGCGACGGCCGCCGTCTTCATCTTCGGCGCGGTAGAAGTGGGCGGCCTGTCGCTCTTCCCGATCTATGCCACACGGGCGGGCTTCAGCGAGCCGCAGGCGGCCCTGCTACTCACGGTGATGGGCATCGGCAACATGGCCTTCCAGATCCCGCTGGGCATGCTCTCCGACCGCATGAAGGACCGCAGGCGGCTTCTCACCATCATGGCCGTCATCGGCCTCGTCGGCGCGCTGTCGCTGCCCTGGGTGTCGCAGAACTGGCTGCTGATGGCGGTCGTGCTGCTGCTGTGGGGCGGCTGCGTGGCGGGCCTCTATACGGTCGGCCTCAGCCATCTCGGCTCGCGACTCGTCGGCGCCGATCTCGCAGCAGCCAATGCGGCCTTCATCTTCTGTTATGCCGTCGGCACGGTCGTCGGTCCCC
>NZ_JBLZPH010000086.1:0-1976 GCF_049199205.1 Shinella sp. M31
GACACCGCTTTGGCAGCCGGCGAGACCTCGCTGGTGACCTTCACCTTCAGCGAAGCCGTCACCGGTTTCACCAATGCCGATCTGACGATCGCCAACGGCATGCTGAGCTCCGTCAGTTCGTCCGATGGCGGCATCACCTGGACCGCGACCCTGACGCCGACCGCTGGCATTACAGATACGACCAACCTCATCACACTCGACAATACCGGTGTGGCCGATCTTGCCGGCAACGCCGGGACCGGGATCACCAATTCGAACAACTACAGCGTCGACAGCCAGCGCCCGACCGCAACCATCGTGGTGGCGGACACCGCTTTGGCAGCCGGTGAAACCTCGCTGGTGACCTTCACCTTCAGCGAAGCCGTCACTGGTTTCACCCTTGGCGATCTAGCGGTCGCGAATGGCCTATTGAGCGGATTGAGCACGTCCGACAACATCACCTGGACGGCGACGTTAACGCCGTCCGCCGGCATTACAGACACGACCAACCTCATCACCCTCGACAATACCGGCGTGGCCGATCTCGCCGGCAACGCCGGGACCGGAACCACCAATTCGAACAACTACAGCGTCGACAGTCAGCGCCCGACCGCAATCATCGTGGTGGCGGACAACGCTCTGGCGGCAGGCGAAACCTCGTTGGTGACCTTCACCTTCAGCGAAGCCGTCACCGGTTTCACCAATGCCGACCTGTCGATTGCCAACGGCACACTGAGCTCCGTCAGTTCGTCCGATGGCGGCGTCACCTGGACTGCGACGTTAACGCCGACCGCCGGCGTAACCGACACGACCAATCTAATCACTCTCAATAACAGTGGCCTGACGGATCTCGCCGGCAATGCGGGCACGGGAACCAACAATTCCAACAACTACAGCATCGATACCCAGCGCCCCACTGCAACCGTCGTGGTAGCTGACACCGTATTGGCGGCAGGCGAGACCTCGGCGGTGACCTTCACCTTCAGCGAAGCCGTCACCGGTTTCACCAATGCCGACCTGTCGATCGCCAACGGCATGCTGAGCTCCGTCAGTTCGTCCGATGGCGGCATCACCTGGACGGCGACCCTGACGCCGACCGCTGGCATTACAGATACGACCAACCTCATCACACTCGACAATACCGGTGTGGCCGATCTTGCCGGCAACGCCGGGACCGGGATCACCAATTCGAACAACTATACAATCGACAGTGCCCCGCCCCGCGTCGCATCAATAACGCGTGCGGGGAGCGAAATGACGAATGCAAGTAGCGTACAGTATACGGTGACATTCACAGAGGGCGTCTCGGGCGTCGATGCTGCCGATTTTTCGCTAACCTCGACCGGTGGTCTTGCCGGGACGGTTGCGAACGTCACGCAAGTGGACAGCAAGACCTATACAGTCACTGTTAGCGGCATCACCGGCAACGGTTCCCTGCGTCTCGATCTGGAAAATACGAATACCAGTATTTCAGATGCCGCCGGAAATGCCATCACTTCTGGATACACAACGGGACAGGTTTATTATGTCGATCGCGTAAGCCCTATCGTCACTTCCGTTGGCGTTCCCGCTAATAGGACCTATGTGACAGGGCAAGACCTCGAGTTCACCGTCAACCTCACGGAAGCGGTGATTGTGAACACAGCTGGGGGCACGCCAAAATTTGCCGTGACGCTTGATACTGGCGGTACCGTCTATGCAAGTTATGTCAGTGGCAGCGGTACATCGGCGCTGATCTTCCGCCTCCCCGTCAAAGCCGCCCAGATGGACATGACGGGCATAACGCTCGGAGATGGTATCGATCTTAACGGAGGCGCGATCCGCGACGCCGCCGGGAATAACCTGGCGCTGACGCTGAACGGGGTCTCTCCAACGACAGGGGTTCTGATCGGGAACGATGCGCCGAAGCTGACGGGTGATCTCAAAGCCACCGTTTCAGAAGGAGGCATTTACACGCTGACCGCTGCCGATCTGGGCTTTAGCGATGCCGACGACGG
>NZ_JBLZPH010000086.1:2001-2103 GCF_049199205.1 Shinella sp. M31
TCAAGGCCTCGTTCAAGGTGCTTGTCGAAGACGGTAACGAGGACGGCTCCGTACCAACCACGTCGCCATTCATTCTGACCGTCACGCCCGTCAACGATGCGC
>NZ_JBLZPH010000087.1:0-11117 GCF_049199205.1 Shinella sp. M31
ACCACCGGCGGCGAGAAGAACGATGCCTTTGGTCATTCGAAACCCTTATTCAGCGGGCGCCATGATGCCGCCGCGGAAGAGGCTGCGCTCGGAGGCGCGCTTTTCGGGACGGTGGCGGGTCAGCGCCAGGATGAAGCCGGCCGTCACGCAGATCGCGATCATCGACGAACCGCCATAGGAGATGAGCGGCAGCGTCATGCCCTTGGCCGGCAGCAATTCGAGGTTCACGCCGATATTGATCATCGACTGGATGCCAAGCTGCAGCACCAGGCCGGCGACGGCAAAGCGGGTGAAGTCGTTGCGCTCCTTGAAGGCGTGGTTGAGGCCGCGCATCACCACGAAGGCGAAGATCGCGACGATGACCATGCAGAAGATGATGCCGAACTCTTCCGCCGCGACGGAGAAGATGAAGTCGGTGTGGCTGTCCGGGATGATGCGCTTGACGGTGCCCTCGCCCGGCCCCTGGCCGAACCAGTTGCCGCGGATGATGGCCTCGCGCGCCGTGTCCATCTGGAACGTGTCACCTTCGCCGGTCATGAACTTGTCGATACGGCCCGCCACGTGCGGCAGGAACGTATAGGCGGTCAGAAGGCCGCCGACGGCCGCACCGCCGAGCACGATGATCCACAGCCAGGGCATGCCGGCCATGAAGAACATGCCGCCCCAGACAGCGGCCGTCAGGATGGTCTGGCCAAGGTCCGGCTGGGCGACGAGCAGCGCCGCGACGATGCCGAACAGGATGATGGCGAAGAGATTGCCGGGGATTTCCGGCTGGCGGGCATGTTCGGAAAACAGCCAGGCGCAGATGATGACGAAGGCCGGCTTCATGAATTCCGACGGCTGGATGGAGAGGCTGCCGATGGAGATCCAGCGCCGCGAGCCCTTCACCTCGACGCCGAAGAACAGCGCCAGCACCATGGCCGCGAGCGAAATGAGAAGCAGGATCATCGCCGCCCGACGCACCTGGCGCGGCGACAGGAAGGAGATGCCGAACATGATGGCGATGGCCGGCACGAGGAACATCGCGTGGCGCCGCACGAAGTGGAAGCTGTCGAGGCCGATGCGCTCGGCAACCGCCGGGCTTGCCGCGAAGGACAGCATGAAACCCAGCCCCATCAAAAGGATGAAGGCCGCGAGGAAGTAGCGGTCTATCGTCCAGAACCAGTCCGCCAATGCACCACGTTCGGCACGACTAACCATGTCTCTTTCCCCTGTTTCAGACCAATCCCGGATCGAGCCGCCGCACGCGCCTGCCGGAACTGCGTGATGTCAAACGGCCACCAGCATGGACACGCCCGGCACGCCGGAAACGTGTTTCACGAAGGCGTCACCGCGCACTTCAAAGTTCTTGTACTGGTCGAAGCTTGCGCAAGCCGGGGAGAGCAGAACGGCAACGGGGCCGCCGCTGTCCTTCTCCGCATCTGCCGCCGCATCCGCCACGGCCTTTTCCAGCGTGCCCGACATTTCGTGGGCGACGGCGCCGCCGAGCGTCGCGGCAAAGGCCGGCGCCGCTTCACCGATCAGGTAGGCCTTGGCGATCTTCGGGAAGAAGCTGCCGAGCGAGGCAATGCCCCCCTCCTTCGGCACGCCGCCGGCAATCCAGTAGATGCGCTCGAAGCTCGACAGCGCGGGGGCCGCCGCATCCGCATTCGTCGCCTTGGAATCGTTGACGAACAGCGTGTCACCCTTGCGGCCGACCGGCTGCATGCGGTGCTTCAGGCCGGGGAAGGACGCAAGGCCCGCCCGGATCTCGTTTTCGCTGACGCCGACGGCGAGGCAGGCCGCAACCGCCGCCGCCGCGTTCTGCGCATTGTGATTGCCGCGCAGCGTCTGGATCGGCGTGAGATCGGCGATCTCCCGCGTCGCACCGCTCTGCGCCAGGATCAGACCCGCACCATCGGCATAGATGCCATCGGCCAGCACATTGCGCTTGGAGATACGCACGACCTTGGTGCCGGCGCGCTCGATGCGGTCGGCGATGATCTCGCAATAGGTGTCGTCGACACCGACGATCGCCGTCTTGCTGCCCGCGACCAGCCGCTCCTTGACGTCGGCATAGTGCTGCATCGAGCCGTGGCGGTCGAGATGATCGGGCGTCAGGTTGAGCAGGATGCCGGCCGACGGGTTCAGCGTCGGCGCGAGGTCGATCTGGTAGGACGAGCATTCCACGACGTAGAAACGGCCCGCCTTCGGCGGATCGAGCGTCAGAACCGCCGTACCGATATTGCCACCGAGCTGCGTATCGCGGCCGCTTGCCTTCAGGATGTGGGCAATGAGCGCCGTGGTGGTCGATTTGCCATTCGTGCCGGTGATGGCGATGAACGGGCAATCGGGCGCGTGCACGCGGCGCTCGCGCGCGAAAAGCTCGACGTCGCCGATGATCTCGACACCGGCAGCGTTCGCAAGCTCGGCGCTCCAGTGCGGCTTCGGATGGGTCAGCGGCACGCCGGGCGAGAGCACGAGCGCGTCGATGGTCTTCCAGTCGAGCGCCCGCAGATCGCCGGTCTTCACACCGGCAGCGGAAGCATTCTCGACGCTTGCGGCGCTATCGTCCCAGGCGGTGACATCGGCCCCGCCGGCAGCCAGCGCCAGCGCGGTCGCCAGCCCCGAACCGCCGAGCCCGAAGAGCGCGACCGACTTTCCCTTCAATGTGGTGACGGGGATCATCGGAAGCCTTACCGCAGCTTGAGCGTGGAGAGGCCGACCAGCGCCAGCACGACGGCGATGATCCAGAAGCGAATGACGACCTGGCTTTCCGTCCAGCCCTTCTTTTCGAAGTGATGGTGGATCGGCGCCATCAGGAAAACGCGCTTGCCGGTAAGCTTGAAGGAGCCAACCTGGATGATGACCGACAGCGTCTCCATGACGAACAGGCCACCGATGATCGCCATGACGATCTCGTGCTTGGTGGCGACGGCGACGGTGCCGATGAGCCCGCCGAGCGCCAGCGAGCCGGTATCGCCCATGAAGATGGCGGCGGGCGGCGCGTTGAACCACAGGAAGCCGAGGCCCGCACCGATGACGGCGCCGAGCACCACGGCAAGCTCGCCCGTGCCGGGCACGAAATGGATCTGCAGGTAATTGGCGAAAACCGCGTTGCCGGCGAGATAGGCGATGACGCCGAAGGAGGCGGCCGAGATCATGACCGGAACCGTGGCGAGACCGTCGAGGCCGTCCGTCAGGTTCACGGCATTGCCGGCCGCGACGATGACGAAGCCGCCGAAGATCACGAAGAAGATGCCGAGATTGACCAGCAGGTCCTTGGCGAAGGGGAAAGCGATGGACGAGCCGAAAGTCGAGCCGGCCGGGCCGGTGGCGAGCGACGCGCGCATCATGAAGTACGTTGCAGCACCGGCGATCAGGAATTCAAGGCCAAGGCGCGCCTTGCCCGAAAAACCTTTGTCGGACTGTTTGGTGACCTTCAGGTAATCGTCGTAGAAGCCGATGGCGCCGAAGCCGAGGGTGACGAGCAGCGTGGCGACCACATAGACGTTGGAAAGGTCGGCCCAGAGCAGCGCGCTGCCGACGATGCCGGCGAGGATCATCAGGCCGCCCATGGTGGGGGTGCCGGCCTTCTTGAAATGCGTCTGGGGACCGTCGGCGCGGATCGGCTGGCCCTTGCCCTGGCGGACACGCAGCGATGCGATGATCATCGGCCCGAACAGGAAGACGATGATAGCGGAGGTGAACAGCGCAGCGCCGGTCCGGAAGGTAATATAACGAAACAGGTTGAACACCTGGATGGTGTCCGCCAGCTCGACGAGCCAAAGCAGCATTGTCACCCTTTCCCCAAAAGGTTCCCTGAAGCGTCCGCGGCGTGACAGGCCGGCGGACAGAGAAGCAAATCACATAAAGAAGAAGGTCCGGCAGACGTCTGTCCGGCCGAACCCCTTCTCAACTCTCGCGCTCCCCTTCGGAGAACGCCGGATATTTGTCAAGCAGGGCCGCCACGATGCGGCTGAAACCCGTGCCTTTGGACGATTTGACGACCAGAACGTCACCGGCCTGCACCGCATCCAGCGCGTATTTGGCAAGTTCATCGGCCGTATCGCGGTATTCGTGGCTAACGCCCTCCGGCAGCGCATCGCGCAGCGACGCCATATCGGGGCCGCCGAGCCAGACATCGGCGATGCCCGCTTCCAGAAGCGGTTCGGCAAGGCCGGCATGCACGGCGGGCGAATGCTCACCCATTTCCAGCATGTCTCCGAGCACGGCGATGCGGCGCCCGCCGGCTTGCGGCTCGGCATCGCGCAAAAGCGCGATCGCCGCCCGCATCGAGGCCGGGTTGGCATTGTAGCTTTCGTCGATCAGCGTGAACCAGCCACCGTCTTTGGCGAGCCGGTAGCGCCGGCCGCGGCCCTTTTCGGCCTGCATGGTGGCAAGGCCGCTCATCGCCTTCTCGATATCCGCACCAGCCAGATGCACCGCACCGAGCACCGCGACGGCGTTTTCGGCGATATGCCGGCCGGGTGCGCCCATCGGCACTTCCAGCGTCTGGCCGCCGATGGCGGCGCGCAGCAGGCTGCCCTCGCCGCTCGGCAGGAAATCAAGCAGGCGGAATTCCGACTTGGGATCGGCGCAGAAGGAATGGATATGCGCGACGCCGGCCGCCTCCGCCGCCTTTTCGAGGAAACCGAACTGTTCGTTGTCGCAGTTGAGAATGGCATGGCCACCCGGCACGACACCTTCGAAGATTTCGGCCTTGGCGGCGGCGATCTCCTCGAGATCACGGAAATTGCCGAGATGGGCCGGCGCGATCGTTGTGATCATCGCGATATGCGGGCGCACCATGGCGACCAGCGGGCGGATCTCGTTGGCATGGTTCATGCCGATTTCGAAAATGCCGTAATCGGTGGTCTCGGGCATGCGCGCCAGCGTCAGCGGCACGCCCCAGTGATTGTTGAACGAGGCGACGGACGCATGCACGCTGCCGGAGGGCGAGAGCGCTTGGCGCAGCATCTCCTTGCTCGTCGTCTTGCCGACCGAGCCGGTGACGGCGATGATGCGGGCGGCGGTGCGATCCCGCGCCGCACAGCCGAGATCGACCAGCGCCTGCAACACGTCCTGCACCACGATCATCGGCGTCACGAGACGGCCGAGCGCCGGCAGCTTGCCTTCGCTGACGACCAGCAGCGCCGCGCCATTGGCAACGGCGAAGCTTGCAAAGTCATGGCCATCGACGCGGTCGCCCTTGATCGCGAAGAAGGCCTCGCCGGCGCCGATGGCGCGGCTGTCGATGGAAATGCCGGTGATGCCTTGCGGCAGGTTGCCGATGGGGCGGCCGTGCACGGCGGCAATGAGATCAGCGCTGGTCCAGAGCCACTTCACCGGTCGAGTTCCTCCAGCGCCTTGCGCAATTCGGCATGGTCGGAGAACGGCAGCGTCACCGCACCCACGGTCTGTCCCTCCTCGTGCCCCTTGCCGGCGACGATCAGCGTATCGCCCGACTGCAGCATCTTGACCGCGGCGCGGATCGCCTCGGCCCGGTCGCCAATCTCGGTCGCACCAGGGGCCGCAGCCATGATCTCGGAGCGGATGACGGCGGGCACTTCCGAACGTGGATTGTCGTCGGTGACGATGACCACATCGGCCAGACGCGTGGCAATCTCGCCCATGATCGGGCGCTTGCCCTTGTCGCGATCGCCGCCGCAGCCGAAGACCACGATGACGCGGCCCGTCGTGAACGGACGCACGGAGGTCAGCACGTTGTCCAGCGCGTCCGGCTTGTGCGCATAATCGACATAGGTGAGCGCGCCGTTCTTCGCGTGGCCGACCAGTTCGAGGCGGCCGGGCGCGCCGATCAGCTTTTCGAGCGCCGCCATGGCCGTGGCCGCCGGCACGCCCGTCGACATGGCAAGGCCCGCCGCGACAAGCGCATTCGCCACCTGGAAATCACCGGCGAGCGGAATGTGCACTTCAAAAATATCGTCGCCGACATGGATTTCGGCGGTCTGCTTGTGGCGGAAATGCTCGACGCGCTTCAGGGCGAGATAATCGCCCTTGCGGCCGACCGTGCGCACGTCGAGACCCGCCTTGCGCGCCGCGTCGATGGCTTGGCCCGACCATTCGTCGTCGGCATAGATCACGGCAGGCAGCCCCTTGGCGAGCAGCGTATCGAACAGCCGCATCTTGGAGGCCATGTAGTGCTCGACCGTCGGATGGTAATCCATGTGGTCGCGGCCGAGATTGGTGAAGGCGGCGGCGGCAAGCTTCACGCCGTCGAGGCGCGCCTGGTCGAGGCCGTGGCTGGAGGCTTCCATCGCCGCATGGGTGACGCCGGCATCGGCAAGCTCGGCGAGCAGCGCATGCAGCGACACCGGATCAGGCGTCGTCAGTGAACCGTAATCGTTGCGGCCCGGTGCCACGACGCCGGTCGTACCGATCATCGCGGCCGGGTGGCCGGCATAGGCCCAGATCTGGCGCGTGAAGGAGGCGACGGAGGTCTTTCCCGCGGTGCCGGTCACGGCGACCATGGTTTCCGGCTGGCGGCCGTAGAATTGCGCGGCGGCAAGCGCCAGGAAGCGGCGCGGCTCGGCAACGGCAATGACGGGAACGGCGGTTTCGACCGTAACGCCCTCGGCAACAACGACGGCCGCGGCACCACGCGAGACGGCATCGGCAATGAAGGCGCTGCCATCGGCCTTGGTCCCCGTCAGCGCGACAAAGAGATCGCCCGGCTTCACCTTCCGGCTGTCGCTCGTGATACCGCTTACATTTGCGGCGGCGGCGCCTAGGTCGTTGGCTTCGGGTCCGGCGAGGTCACTGATCTTCATTATCCGCTCTATTGCTGTCTGTGGGTGCCGTCTCCGTTTCGAATCGGCATCCCCTCTTCTCCGCTCAATAAGACACAAGCGTGGCAGACCCGTCCTCACCAAATTTCGGCTTTACACCGAGAAGGGCGGCGGAGCGGCGGATGATCTCGCCCACCATGGGGGCGGCGTTGCTGCCGGCGGTGCGGCCGCCACCCTCGCCGGTCTGCGGCGCGTCGATGAAGCTCAGAACCACATATTTCGGGTCGTCGATCGGGAAACCGGACAGGAAGGCGTTGAAGTTCTGCGTGTTGGAATAACGGCCACCGACGACCTTGTTGGCCGTGCCGGTCTTGCCGCCGACATTGAAGCCCGGAACGAGCGAACGGCGGCCGGAACCGTCATTGGCGTTGAGCTTGAAGAGATAACGCATGTTCTCGACGGTCTGCGGGTGGATGACCACCTTGGCGATCTCGTCGGCCTCCTCCTGCGTGCGCGGCAGGAAGGTCGGGTTGAACAGCTTGCCGCCGTTGATGAGCGCGGCACCGGCAACGGCGGTCTGCAGCGGCGTCGTGGAAACACCGTGACCGAAGGAAATGGTGATCGAGTTGATCTTCTTCCATTCGCGCGGCTGCGTCGGCGTTTTGACTTCCGGCAACTCGGTTTCCATCCTGGTCAGCAGTCCGAGCCGGGTCAGGAATTCCTTGTGGCCGGCGATACCGACGACGTCGGCCTCCTTGGCCGTGCCGATGTTCGACGAATACTGGAAGATTTCCGGCACGGTGAGGATACGGTGCTTGCCGTGGAAATCCTTGATGGTGAAGCCGCCAATGCGGATCGGCGCACGCGCGTCGAAACTGTCGGTGATCTTCACCTTACCCGAATCGAGCGCCATGGCGGTCGTGAAGCTCTTGAAGGTCGAGCCCATCTCGAACGTGCCGTTCGACATGCGGTTCATCCAGCCTTCCTTGGCGCCCTCAGCCGGATTGTTCGGATCGTAATCGGGATAGGAGGCCATGGCGAGCACTTCGCCCGTGCGCACGTCGAGCACGACGGCACCGGCGGCAATCGCCTTGTATTTCTCCATGCCTTCCTTGACGACTTCGCGCACGATGGCCTGCACGCGGATGTCGATGGAAAGGCGCACCGGCTCCAGCTTGGCGTCGCTCGTCATGCCGATGGCGGCAAGGTCGGCGAGACCCTGGCTGTCGATGTAGCGCTCCATGCCGGCAATGCCGCGGTTGTCGATATTGACGTGGCCGAGGATGTGCGACGCCGTTGCGCCGCCCGGATAGAAGCGGCGCTTTTCCGGCCGGAAGCCGACGCCGGGAATTCCGAGCGCGAGGATCTTGCTCTGCTGCTTGGGCGTCAGCTGGCGCTTCAGCCACTGGAAGCGGGATTTCGAGGTGAGCTTGCGGTAGATGCCCCGGCGGTCGAGATCCGGCAGAACGGTCGCCAGCATTTCAACGGCTTCGTCCGCATCGACGATCTTGTGCGGCTCGGCATAGAGCGAGACTGTGCGGATGTCGGTCGCCAGGATTTCGCCGTTACGGTCGATGATATCGGGACGCGACGCCATCAAATGGTCCGCGGGGCCGATGGAGGACACCGTCTCGGACGAGGCCATGCCATACTGCACGAGGCGGCCGCCGATGACGGCATAGGCCATGCCGAAGCAGCAGATCATGACGGCGACGCGGCTGCGCGCCTGCGAGCCGGACCGCTTGCGCGTGCCCTCGAAGGCGGGGCCTCCGGCGCCGGTATTGTTGTTGCCGCCGGCGCTGAAATGCGCCTTGCTCTTGACGACCATGATGCGGGAGAGAAACGACATCAGCGTGCCACCGATCCGGTTTGGATTGCGTCCGTGTTCTTCTTCTTGGTGTTCTTGTTGCCGTCGGCGATCTTCGCGTCCGCCTTGGCGTCCTTGGCCGGCTCCAGCGCCGGCAGCTCGGCCATCGGCATCGGCAGCTCGTTCGGCTGCGCGAGCTGGGTCGATTCGGTCGGCACGAGCTTCAGGTCGCCCGCAAAGGTCGTCACGAGGCGGTTGAGACGGTTCGGCTGGGTCAACAGCGCCCAGTCGGCCTTGAGAAGGTCGATCGTGTCTTCCTCAAGCTTGATCTCGGCATCCAGCTTGCGCACCTCTTCCTGCTTGTTCTCAGCCTGATGTTTGAGCGAATAGGTAACGGTGGCGGCTGCGGTCATGACGGCAATCAGCACGACATCAAGGGTACGGAACATCACTCAGCTTCCCATCTTCTCGATGCTGGCAAGGTTGGGCAGGTTGAAAATGGACAGATCATCCGTCCCGGCGGGGGCGTTGGTGCGCACGCCCGCTCTCAGTTTCGCAGATCGGGCGCGCGGATTGACCGCGCTCTCCTCGTCGCTGGCCGCCACCATAGGGCGCCCGACTGGTGCGAAGGTTGCGGCTTTGTCGTGAACTTCGGGCAGATGGCGCGAGCCCGCAGCCTTGCCCGAACGATCCTGAAAGAACTTTTTCACGATCCGGTCTTCCAGCGAATGGAAGGAGACGATGACGAGACGACCGCCCGGCTTCAACGCCCGCTCGGCGGCAAACAGCGCCTCGGCAAGCTCGCCGAGCTCGTCGTTGACGAAAACGCGCAGCGCCTGGAAGACGCGCGTCGCCGGATGAATCTTGTCCTTGGCCTTGCGCGGCGTCGTGAGCTCGATGAGGTTGGCGAGTTGCCGTGTCGTCGTGAACGGCTCCTTCTCGCGCGCCTTCTCGATGGCGCGGGCGATGCGCCCTGCCTGCTTCTCCTCGCCGAGGAAACCGAAGATGCGGATAAGGTCGGAGACCTTGGCGCGATTCACCACGTCGGCGGCCGAAACGCCCGATGCGGACATGCGCATGTCGAGCGGGCCGTTCTTCTGGAAGGAGAACCCGCGCTCGGCCTCGTCGATCTGCATGGAAGAGACGCCGATATCGAGCACGACGCCGTCGAGGCCGCCCGCGGGCGCGTGTTCGGCAAGCTCGGAAAAGCGCGAATGGATGAGGGTCAGCCGGCCGCCGGACGCCTTGACGAGATCCTGTCCGCCGGCAATCGCATTGGGATCGCGGTCGAGGCCGATGACGTTGGCACCGGCGGCAAGGATGGCCGACGTGTAGCCGCCCGCACCGAAAGTGCCGTCGAGAATGACCTCGCCGGGCTTGGGCTGAAGCGCCTCGATGACTTCGGAGAGAAGAACCGGAATGTGACGGACCGGTCCGCCATCGGCATCAGAAAAACCTCCGCCAAGATCCGCCGCCATTCCGATTCTCCGTCTTACCCCGAGCCCAGACCTCGCGTTCTGAACTCTTCCCGTGCCGCCGCCTGTGTGGCTTCGAATGTCTGCGGTGCCCAGAGCTGAAAATGATCCGCCCGACCGACAAAGGTCACATCCGTGGTGATGCCCGTGAAATCCCGGATGAAATCCGTGACCGCCAGGCGCCCCTCCGAATCGAGCTTCATGAAGACCCCGCCCCCGTGGATCAGGAGCGACATCCGATTGGCTTTTGGCGAAAAAACATCCTCGCTGGCGATCTGGCGCTCGAAACGATCGAGCAGATCCAGCCCACCGACGCTGATCGCCGGAAACATGAAGTCCTGGAAGCAATACAGCTCCCGGATGTCGCGCTGCGCGAGCACGGAGCGAAACGCCGAAGGAACGGAAACCCTCCCCTTGGCATCGACCCTGTTCGTCGCATTCGACAGGAACCGGTTCATGACGCGATACAGCCGTTCCCCAAGCCGGGACGCTGTGCATCCACCCCGGCAAATCCAACACCACACTGCGCGCAGAAACCAGCGCTGATGTAACGCTTACGCGTCGCACCGTCCCCAGCCGGTTAGCCTCAAAGCTTTGCGATGATCGGACGCTCATGCGTCCTCGTGCAGTGTGATTTTGGGATACCATGGGACCATATGGGCGTCAATGGGAAGAGACCTCATCTCCCGTGTTCAGACCGTCAAACGTTTATAAGCTGTTAAGTTTAACAAAAGGTTAGGAAGGCGGTCTCAAGACCTTGTATTTGCATGCGCCAAGACACCGCTCGCGTGCGTTTCGCCGCACGGCAAGGCATGCGCGAAACCCCAAGAATTCAGCGCGTTAGCGGGGTATGAAAAAATAACTTTGCAGAGACGTTTTTATGCCTACGGGCGAGCAGGGCCGCACGACAGGGAGCGCAAGCAAGAGCAACAAAACGGACAATGCAGAGACCTCATCAGGAGCTTCCTCGGGTCCCGCAGGATACGCGCTTTGCCCGTATCTACACGGCGCCGTTGTGGCAATACCGCGCAGACTTCCCATTATGATGCAGAAAAGGCAGATTAGAGTTTGCTCGCGCACTGGGGAGGCCGCACCTCCCCAGTG
>NZ_JBLZPH010000088.1:0-31313 GCF_049199205.1 Shinella sp. M31
TCGTGGAAAAGATGGTGGGCAAACCCGTCGCCGAACTGATCGTCGGCGCGATGCGCGATCCCGTCGCCGGGCCGGTGCTGACGATCGGCGCCGGCGGCATTCTCGTCGAACTGCTTGAGGATTCAGCGATTTTGACCCTACCGACCAACGAGACGGCGATCCGAGAGGCCCTTTCCGGCCTCAAGATCGTCAAGCTGCTGAACGGTTATCGCGGCGGCCCGAAGGGCGATATCGACGCGCTTGTCGCCGCCGTCGCATCAGCGGCATCCTATGTCGTTTCAAACGCCTCAATAATCGAAGAACTGGACGTTAATCCCATAATGGTGCTGCCGGCCGGCGACGGTGTCGTCGCAGCCGACGCACTGATCCGTCTGAGGAAAAACCCATGACCGGACCTATAAGACAGCGCCGCGAAGGCGGCATTCTCGAAGTCACGATCGATCGCCCCAAGGCGAATGCCATCGATCTCGCGACCAGCCGCATCATGGGCAAGGTCTTTGCGGATTTCCGCGACGACGACAGCCTGCGCGTCGCCATCATCACCGGCGCGGGGGAGAAATTCTTCTGTCCGGGATGGGACCTGAAGGCGGCGGCCGCAGGCGATGCCGTGGACGGTGACTACGGCATTGGCGGTTTCGGCGGCATGCAGGAACTGCGCGACCTCAACAAGCCCATCATCGCTGCCATCAACGGAATCTGCTGCGGCGGCGGGTTCGAAATCGCACTGTCGACGGACCTCATCCTCGCCGCTGAGCACGCAACCTTCGCGCTGCCGGAAATCCGCTCCGGCACGGTGGCGGATGCCGCCTCGATCAAGCTGCCGAAGCGCATCCCTTACCACATTGCCATGGACATGCTGCTCACCGGGCGCTGGCTGGATGTGCAGGAGGCGCATCGCTGGGGCTTCGTCAACGAAATCCTGCCCGCCGACAAGCTGCTCGACCGCGCCTGGGAACTGGCGCGCACGCTCGAAAGCGGCCCGCCGCTCGTCTACGCCGCCATCAAGGAGGTGGTGCGCGCTGCAGAAGGCGACACGTTCCAGGCAACCATGAACAAGATCACCAAGCGGCAGTTCCGCACGGTCGATATTCTCTATTCCAGCGAGGATCAGCTCGAAGGTGCACGCGCCTTCGCCGAAAAGCGTGATCCCGTCTGGAAAGGACGATAGGAGAGCGCCCCTGCATCGGGCGCAATCCAGATATTTCCATAAGCCTGGCTTGTGGCGAAAATAGATATTTTAGGGCGTTACATACGGCCTATTGATAGATAGTTTTATAGATCACGAGCCGTTTAGCGGCGGAAACAGGAGGCTTCCGGGAGACGTGACGAGACCGGCATCTGCATAAAAAGCCGGTCGTAAGGTTGCCTTAAAGGCAAAAAACGGAAATTCTGCCAACCATAACGACAAATGCCCAAAACGGGCGCAGCAAAGGGAACAGGGGAATGACTGACTACACCAAATACCTCACCGACCAGGTTTCGCTCGGCAAGATGAGCCGCCGCGAATTCATGGGCCGCGCGGCCGCCTTCGGCGTCACGCTCGCCGTTGCCGGCACGATGTTCGACACCGCCGCCAGGGCGCAGGAGCCGAAGCGTGGCGGCAACCTCAAGCTCGGCCTCGAAGGTGCCGCCGCCACCGACTCGAAGGACCCGGCAAAGGCGCTCTCGCAGTTCATGTTCGTCGTGAACCGCAACTGGGGCGACATGCTGGTCGAGTCCGAGCCGCTGACCGGCAAGGCCGTGCCGGCACTTGCCGAATCCTGGGAACCGTCCGCAGACGCCTCGACCTGGACCTTCGCCATTCGCAAGGGCGTGAAGTTCCACGACGGCAAGGAGCTGACCGTCGACGACGTGATCAAGACCCTGCAGCGCCACACCGACGAAAAGTCGGAGTCGGGCGCGCTCGGCGTCATGAAGTCGATCAAGGAAATCAAGGCCGACGGCGACAAGCTCGTGCTCGTCCTGACGGAAGGCAATGCCGACCTGCCGCTGCTTCTGACCGACTATCACCTCGTCATCCAGCCGAACGGCGGCCTCGACGATCCGAACGCCATGATCGGCACCGGCCCGTTCAAGGTCACCAGCTTCGAGGCCGGCGTGCGCGCCACCTTCGAACGCAACAAGGACGACTGGCGCCAGGATCGCGGTTATGTCGATACGGTCGAGATGATCGCCATGAACGACGCGACCGCCCGTATCGCGGCGCTGTCCTCCGGCCAGGTGCACTATATCAACCGCGTCGACCCCAAGACCGTCGACCTCCTGAAGCGTGCGCCGACCGTGGAAATCCTCTCCACCTCCGGCCGCGGCCACTACGTGTTCATCATGCATTGCAACACGGCGCCGTTCGACAACAACGACCTGCGTCTGGCGCTGAAATATGCGATGGACCGCGAGACGATGCTGGAGAAGGTGCTCGGCGGCTACGGCAAGGTCGGCAACGACTTCCCGATCAACGAGACCTATGCCCTCTTCCCCGAAGGCATCGAGCAGCGCGCCTATGACCCGGATAAGGCGGCCTTCCACTACAAGAAGTCCGGCCACAGCGGCTCGGTGCTGCTGCGCACGTCTGACGTCGCCTTCCCGGGCGCCGTCGATGCGGCCGTGCTCTATCAGGAAAGCGCCAAGAAGGCCGGCATCGAGATCGAGGTGAAGCGCGAGCCCGGCGACGGCTACTGGTCGAACGTCTGGAACGTTCAGCCCTTCTCGACCTCCTACTGGGGCGGCCGCCCGACGCAGGACCAGATGTATTCCACCGCCTATCTCTCGACGGCGGACTGGAACGACACCCGCTTCCTGCGCCCGGACTTCGACAAGATCCTGCTCGAAGCCCGCTCGGAACTCGACGAAGGAAAGCGCAAGGAGATGTACCGCACCATGGCAACGATGGTGCGTGACGAAGGCGGCTTGATCCTGCCGATGTTCAACGACTTCGTGAACGCCTGCTCCAAGCAGGTGAAGGGCTATGTCCACGACATCGGCAACGACATGTCGAACGGCTTCGTCGCAACCCGCGTTTGGCTCGACGCCTGATGACCGGCAACGGACCGGCGCACGGTCCGGAGCTGACAGCAACGGCTGCTGCGGGCGCTAGCCCGCAGTCTGCCGGCGTTGCCGGGTCGGTTGCGTCCACTGAAGCGCCCATTAGCGAAGGCACGCCTTCGTTCTGGGCAAAACTCAGCAAGAGCAGCCCCCTGGTTGCGCTCATCCTGCAACGTCTCGCGCTCAGCGTGGCTTTGCTCTTTGCCGTGTCTCTGATGATTTTCGGCGGCGTGGAAGCCCTGCCCGGCGACTTCGCGACGACCTATCTCGGCCAGTCGGCAACGCCGCAGGCGGTGGAAAACATCCGCAAGGACCTCGGCCTCGACCAGCCCGCTACGACGCGCTACTTCAAGTGGCTCGGCGGCGCGCTGCAGGGCGATTTCGGCAAATCCTGGGCCTCGAAAAATTCGGTCAGCGAGCAGATCGGCAAGCGCCTCGGCAATTCGCTGTTCCTCGCCTTCTTCGCCGCGATCATCTCCGTGCCCTTGGCCGTCGGCCTCGGCATGCTGGCGGTGCAATACAGGAACCGCCTGCCCGATAAGATCATCAACGTCATATCGCTTGCGGCGATCTCGTTGCCCGAGTTCTTCGTGGGCTACCTTCTGATCCTGTTTTTCGCCGTGCAGCTGGGTGTCGCGACCTTCCCCGCGACGGTCTATGACTCGATGACGATCGGCCAGCGCCTGTCGGCCATCGCGCTGCCCACCGCGACCCTCGTCCTCGTCGTGCTCGCCCACATGATGCGTATGACGCGGGCGGCGATCCTCAACGTCATGTCCTCGGCCTATGTCGAGACGGCGGAACTCAAGGGCCTTTCGGGCCTGCGCATCATCGCCAAGCATGCGGCGCCGAATGCGCTTGCTCCCGTCATCAACGTCATCGCGCTCAACCTCGCCTATCTCGTGGTCGGCGTCGTCGTCGTGGAAGTGGTGTTCGTCTATCCCGGCATGGGCCAGTACATGGTCGACGCCGTGACGGTGCGCGACATGCCGGTCGTGCAGGCCTGCGGCCTGATCTTCGCCGCCTTTTACATTTTCCTCAACATGTTCGCCGATATCCTTGCGATCGTCGCGAACCCCAGATTGAGGCACCCGCGATGAGACTTTCTTCTATCCCCGTCAGCGCCTGGGTCGGCATTCTGGGCATCGCGCTCTCCGTCTTCTGCGCCCTCTTCGCCCCCTTCATCGCGCCGCATGGCGAAAGCGAAATCGTCGGTGCCGTCTGGCAGCCGATGGGCGGCGATTACCTGCTCGGCACGGACAATCTCGGCCGCGACCTGTTCTCGCGCCTGATCTTCGGCGCCCGCACCACCATCTTCGTGGCGCTGGCGGCGACCGTGCTCTCCTTCTCGCTCGGCATGCTGCTGTCGTTCACGGCGGCGGTTACGGGCGGGTTCATCGACCAGATCTTCTCGCGCTTCAACGACCTGATGATGGCGATCCCGACGCTGATCTTCGCGCTCGTCGTTCTGGCCGTTCTGCCGCAGCAGCTCTGGATCCTCATCCTCGTGATGGCCGTGCTCGACTCCACCCGCGTCTATCGCATCGGCCGCGCCGTGGCGCTCGATGTGGCGGTCATGGAGTTCGTGGAAGCCGCACGGCTGCGCGGCGAAGGCACGGGCTGGATCATCTTCCGGGAAATCCTGCCCAACACGCTCTCGCCGCTCTTGGCCGAATTCGGCCTGCGCTTCGCCTTCTCGATCCTGTTCCTCTCCACCCTCTCCTTCCTCGGCCTCGGCATCCAGCCGCCGGCGGCGGATTGGGGCGGCATGGTGAAGGACAACAAGGACGGCATCATCTTCGGCATCTCCGCCGCCCTCATTCCGGGCGGTGCGATCGCGGGGCTCGCCATCTGCGTCAACCTCGTCGTCGACTGGCTGATGAAACGCACCTCGAGCCTCAAGGGAGGGCGCGGCGATGCCTGATCTTCTTTCGGTCCGCAATCTCAAAATCGAGGCGACCAGCTATCCGCCGGGCGAACCGCCAAAGACCGTCACCCTCGTCGAAGGCGTGAACTTCGACGTCCAGAAGGGCAAGGTGCTCGGCCTGATCGGCGAATCCGGCGCCGGCAAATCCACCATCGGCCTCACTGCGCTCGCTTATGGGCGCGGCGGGGTCAGGATCACCGGCGGCGAGGTCAAGCTGAACGGCGAAGACCTGCTGAAGCTCGGTCCCTCCGGTATCCGCAAGGTGCGCGGCTGCAAGGTCTGCTACGTCGCGCAATCGGCGGCGGCGGCCTTCAACCCAGCCCATCGGCTCGGCGAACAGGTCATCGAGGCCTCCTTGAAACACGGCATCATGAGCCGTGCGGAGGCGGAAAAGCGCGCGCTCTACCTATTCAGGGTGCTCGGCCTGCCAAGCCCGGAAACCTTCGGCCAGCGTTATCCGCACCAAGTCTCCGGCGGCCAGTTGCAGCGCGCCATGACCGCCATGGCGCTCTGCCCCAACCCGGAACTGATCGTCTTCGACGAGCCGACCACCGCGCTCGACGTGACGACGCAGATCGACGTGCTGGCCGCGATCAAGCACGCAATCGAGGAGACCCACACCGCCGCGCTCTACATCACCCACGACCTTGCGGTCGTGGCGCAGATCACGGACGACATCCTCGTGCTCCGTCACGGCAAGATGATCGAATACGGCTCGGTGAAACAGATCATCGAAGCGCCGACGCAGGACTATACCCGTGCACTGGTCAATGTGCGCGGCACCAAGCGGGAAGAAGCGCCCGACCAGACGGACACGCTCCTGAAGGTCGACAACATCACGGCCGGCTACTCCAACGGCTTCAAGGTGTTGCAGAACGTGTCCCTGCATCTGCCGAAGGGCCAGACGTTGGCGGTGGTGGGTGAATCCGGCTCGGGTAAATCCACCCTCGCCCGCGTCATCACCGGCCTGCTTCCGCCGCAGGACGGCACGATCAGCTTTGAGGGCAAAGTCTTGCCGAAGGCGCTGAAGGGCCGCTCGAACGACGAACTGCGCCGGGTCCAGATGATCTACCAGATGGCCGACACCGCGATGAACCCGCGCCAGACGGTGCGCGACATCGTCGGCCGCCCGCTCACCTTCTATTACGGCCTGCGCGGCCAACAGAAGACGGAACGGGTGAAGGAACTGCTGGAGCAGATCGAGATGGGCGGCCGCTTCGCGGACCGCTACCCGGCTGAGCTTTCGGGCGGCCAGAAGCAGCGCGTCGCCATCGCCCGCGCTCTTGCGGCCAAGCCCGAACTCATCCTCTGCGACGAGCCGACCTCCGCCCTCGATCCGCTGGTGGCCGAAGGCATCTTGAAGCTGCTGCTGAAGCTTCAGGACGAGACCCACGTCTCCTACATGTTCATCACGCACGACATCGCCATCGTGCGCGCCATCGCCGATTCGGTGGCGGTGATGCACCGCGGCAAGCTCGTGCGCTTCGGCCCCAAATCGAAGGTGCTTTCGCCACCTTTCGACGATTACACGGACCTGCTGCTGAAGTCGGTTCCGGAAATGGAGATCGGCTGGCTGGAACGGGTGCTCACCACGCGGCGCATGGCCAGCGCCGGCAACTGATCAAAGCGGGCGGCTTCCAGGCCGCCCGTTTACGTTTATAAAGCCCAAACCCTCCTCCGTCATGTCAGGGCTTGCCCCGAGTATCCATGCCACAAGTGAGGCGAGTGCGGATGGGTGGATCCTCGGGTCAAGCTCGAGGATGACGTAGAGAGTGGGGCGGCCTGCCTCGCAAAACCGCCGAAATCTCCTTCCCCTCAATTCTGCGTGCAGCTCACATCCCCAACGCGGCTGGTCGTCTCGCCCTCGGCCATCACGGTCTCTTCGCCGCGCGCCGTGCAATTGCCCTTCTCGCCGACACCGCTGCGAAACTTCACCATGGGCTGGCCCTCGATCATGATGCTCGGCACGATCTCGTAAAGCTCCGGCGGGCAGTTCACCACGTCGGAGAGCCGGAGTGCCGGGGCGCCGCCGATGAAGACGCTTTGGGCGCCGGTCAGCGCGCATGCGGGGATCGGCGGGGCCGCATCCTCGGCCACGGATAAGGACGGCGACGCCGTTGCAAGGCCCAGAGCCAGTACGGCTCCCGCAAACCGGAAAAATCTCATCGTCCCTCTCCCTTTTCCCGCGCCGAACGGGACAAGGCGCGAAGGGCCTCCAAGGCCCGTTCCCCATCCCGCTCCGGCACGAATATGTGGTCGTGATGGTAGCCGGCAACCACGTTGGCGCTGATGCCCTCGCGCGTCAATGCCGCGGCGAAAGCAGCCGTCAGTCCCACCGCCGCCAGCGAGGAGTGCACGGTCAGCGTGATCATGCGCATCGGCGGGCTGGGGGAAAGGCCACCAGCCGTATCGGCCGGCAGGATCAGCGTCACGCCCTCGGCCTCGTGGAAGAGGCCGATCGGCTTTAGGGCAAGATGGCGCGCCACCTCGTCCGCCGGCACTCAGGCATAGACAAAGCTGCCGTCTACGAGATCCGGCTCCATCGTTTCCAGCAACGCGTCGAGATCGGTGATGCCGCTCATGGATTGGCCATCCGGCGGACGGCATCGCAAAGTGCGGAAAAGCCAGCCTTCGCGCCCTCGCTCATGAAGCGGGCCCGGAGCCAGGCATGGATCATCTGCTTTTCCTCACGATACTCCACCGGCACGCCGGCCAGGATCAGCCGCGCGGCATAGGCCCGCGCGTCATCGCGCAGCGGATCGAAATAGGCACCGGTGATGAAGGCCGGCGGCAGGCCGGCAAGCTCTGTCGCCTGGAGTGGAAAGGCATGGGCCGCATCGTCAGGCGCCTTGTAGACGTCGCGGTAATAGGCGACATCGGCAGTGGAAAGGCCGGGCGCCTCAGCCATCTCCACATAGGAGCCGGAAACGAGATCGCCTCCCAGGCCCGGATAGATCAAGGCCTGCCCGACGATGCCCTTCAGCCCCTCGTCACGCGCCTTCAGCACGATCCCGGCCGCCAGATTGCCGCCCGCGCTGTCGCCGATGACGACCACGGGCCGGCCTTCCTGCAAAAGCGCGACCAGAACGGCCCAGCAATCCTCGAAGGCGGCGGGCCAGACATGCTCGGGCGACAGGCGATAATCGATGGAAACCAGTTCGGCGCCCGCAGCTTCGGACAGTTCGGCGCAGATCGCATCGTGGCTATCGAGCGACCCTACGACGAAACCGCCGCCGTGAATATAGTAAAGCCGCGTCGACGTCGTGACTTCGGCCGGCCGATAGTGCCGCACCGGAATGCGCCCCGCCACCAGCCCATCCTCCTTGACCATGCCCTCTGGCGGCGGCGCGTCGAAGGCAGCGCACAGGGCATCGTACCAGGCGCGCTGCTGCATGATATCGGCGTCGACGGCATCGGCGGGGTAAAAATCCTCGCAGCGTTTGTGGAAGGCCAGAATGCCTTCTTCGGTCGGAGTTAATGTGGCCATTCGATCAAATTTAAACCTTTGCTTGCATGAAATCGCCGAAAATGCATTTCTGCGAGAAGGGTTCTAATGATGGCAAAGTGTGATGGGTCGATTGAAGTCTTTCGCGCGTAAAATTGCGTTTTGTGCAGCCATCATTGTTCTAACCCCTCCGATTGTGCTACTTGGCCTCGCAGTCTTAACCTCAGCTCCCTATGTGGCAGCGCTTGCCATTCGGTCCTTCGTATTTCAGCCGTTCACCGTTCCCGCCAACTCCATGTATCCGACGCTTGAGGCCGGTGGCTATATCGTGACGAGCAAAACGGCCTATGGATACAAGAAGTTCTCGGTCACTTTCGATTTAGGCCCTTCCCCCCGGTCTCTTTCTTGCTCCGCCGCAACGGGGAGACGTCGCTATCTTTCGGTATCCACCAGACCCGAGCATTGACTACGTTAAACGAATTAATGGCTTACCGGGCGACCGCATCCAGTTGAAAGGCGGCCGTCTGTACATAAATGGCGTGCAGATGGCGCGCGAGGAAATCGGACCTTTGCCCTGGGGGAAGGAAACCGGAGGCGATCCGCTGACCGCTTATCGTGAGACCCTGCCGGACGGCAGGACGCACTTGATTGCCGAAGAATCTGACAGGTCCCAAGGGGATGACACCGAAGAGTTTCTCGTGCCAGATGGCCATTATTTCGTTCTTGGAGACAATCGGGACAACAGCGCGGACAGCCGCTACGATGTCGGATTTGTTCCAGAAGAAAATATCTATGCAAAAGTCGTGCTTGCATTCTCCAACTCCAAGGACGGAAAGTCTGTAAAGGCTGCATGGGTCGAGTAAGTGTCTGATTTGAGGTGTTGACGGACCTGGGGTAGACACAGACATGGCATTCACCCTTCGGCAATTGCAATATTTCGTCGCCGTCGCGGAACAGGGGTCCGTGACGCGCGCCGCGCAGAACCTGTCGATTTCGCAGTCCTCGATCACGGAGGCGATCAAGGAACTCGAATCGGACCTCGGCGTCGAGCTTTTCGAGCGCCATCCGCGCGGGCTGACGACGACGCATAACGGCCACCAGTTCCTGCGACACGCGACGAAGATCCTCGCCAATGTCTCGGATGCCCGCTCCTCCTTCTCCGACAGCCGCACGCCGGAAAAGGGCCAGCTCAATCTCGGCGTCACCTCGCTGGTCGCCGGCTACGTGCTCTCGGATCTGCTGTCGCGCTATCGCCGCGCCTTTCCCGGCATCGATGTCAGTGCCATCGAGGACAACGGCTCCTATCTCGAACACCTGCTGGTCGGCGGCGAACTCGACGTCGCTGTCATGGTCATCTCGAATCTCCGCGACCGCATGGCATTGCAGGCGGAGATCATCGAGACCTCGCCCTACCGGCTCTGGCTACCGATCGGCCATCCGCTCGTCTCTGCCGATATCATCTCCGTCAGCGATATCGCCAAGGAGCCGCTGATCATGCTGACGGTCGATGAAATCGAGGAGAACACGGGAAAGCTGCTCTCGGCGCTGGGCGCCCGCCCGCATGTCGCTTTCCGTACGCGCTCGGTGGAAGCCGTGCGCAGCCTCGTGGCGACGGGTGCGGGCATCGCGCTCTTGCCCGATCTCGTCTACCGCCCCTGGTCTCTGGAAGGCGACCGCATCGAAAGCCGCGACGTCTCCGGCGCGCTACCGGTGGTGCAGATCGGCATGGTCTGGCGCAAAGGGTCCAGCCTGCCGCAGGCGGCGCGGGATTTTGTGGGACTGGCGGAAGCGCTGCGCGGTGGGCGCGGACGCTGAGGATCCGTATCAGTTGGATGCCGACGCCCCGATTTTCGCGGTCGGCGTATCGACCAGGCCGCTGCGCAGCCCGCTCTTGCGCCAATGGCCGACCAGCCATTGCCGGGCCGGCACCTCGACCGTCACATGCAGGAACCACGCGGCAAGGCCCGCGATGACGAATGTCAGCGGAATGACGAGCGGTTCCGGAAGGAGACCGCTTAGCGTGTGCCGCGCGAGAAACATCGCCGGCACATGGAAGAGGTAGAGCGAGAAGCTGATCGCCCCGAGAAAACGAAGCGGGGCCGATGCGAAGATTGTCGCAGAGAGCGGCGCTTGCCAGGCAACGAGCGCGACGATGACCGCCGAAGCGAAAGCGCTGTGCACACCCCAGAAACCGGGATCGACTGTGGGCAGGAGATAACGATAGCTCATGAACAGGATCGGCAGCAGGAGCGCCAGAAGACCGATGAACGGCGACCGGGATGCCGGCCCCCAGAGCGCATGCAGGCGGCCGGCCACCGCCCCGAACACAAAATAGGGCAACTTCGAGGGAAGCAGGATGCCCGGCCCCGGCAGGCCAAGCAGCCCATCGATGGCGACGAGCGCCATCAGCACCGCGATCAAGACCGGAAACCGCCGCGGCTGTCCAAGGCAGAGCCAGAGCACGGGGAAGAAGAGATAGAACTGGATTTCCGGAGGCACCGACCAGAAGACGCCGCTCGAGCCGAGCAGCACGACATGCCGCACAAAATCCTTCGTGCCCTGGATCGGCTGGATGTAGTCCAGGCCCGGCGCGATGGAGAGGACCATCACCACGACGACGGCGACGAGATAGACCGGATAGATGCGGGCAAATCGGCTGACGAGAAAATCCAGCACGGCGCCGCGCGTCACCGGTTGCCCGCCATAGAGATAGGCCATCAGGAAGCCGCTCAAGGCGAAGAACAGGCCAACGGCCTCGCTGCCCATGACGGGAAGATGAAGTGCGACGAGGCTTGGAAAGACAAGACCGATATGCGCCATGACCACCAGCACCGCCGCGAGGCCGCGCAAGCCATCGAGACTGGCAATATGTTCCGGCCGGCCCATCGTCACCCGCTCCCTTTCGTGTAAAGCGAGAGCTTCCTCCATAGCTGCTTTACAGACGATTAAAGTACTTCGCCTCGCCAAGCATTCGGAATTTCCGATAGCGACATTCTGATTAATGAATTTGCGAAAGCGGCAAAATCGCGGCACCTTTTCAAACGGGAACAATACCGCCTAAAGCGGCCAAACCGGGAGACTTTCATGAAGCGACTTCTGCATTCCTGCACCGCGCTTACCCTTTCGCTCGCCTTCACCACAGCCGCCATCGCACAGGAGCCCCTGAAGGAACTCGGGCCGGGCGAAGGCGAAGTGTCCATCGTTGCCTGGGCCGGCTATATCGAGCGCGGCGAGACGGACAAGAATTACGACTGGGTGACGGACTTCGAGAAGAAGACAAGCTGCAAGGTCACCGTGAAGACCGCCGCAACCTCGGATGAAATGGTCGCCCTGATGAACGAAGGCGGTTTCGACCTCGTCACCGCCTCGGGCGACGCGTCGCTGCGCCTCGTTGCCGGCAAGCGCGTCCAGCCGATCAACACCGACCTCATCCCGAGCTGGAAGACCATCGACGAGCGCCTCCAGAGCGCGCCGTGGCATACGGTCAACGGCGTTCACTACGGCACGCCCTATCTCTGGGGCCCGAACGTGCTGATGTACAACACTGAAGCCTTCAAGGGCGAGGCGCCGAAGAGCTGGAAGGTGGTCTTCGAGGAAATGACGCTGCCGGACGGCAAGTCCAACAAGGGCCGCGTGCAGGCCTATGACGGCCCGATCCACATTGCCGATGCCGCCCAGTACCTGATGGCACACAAGCCAGAACTCGGCATCAAGGACCCCTACGAGCTCAACGAAGACCAGTACAAGGCCGCCCTCGACCTGTTGCGCGTCCAGCGCACGCTGGTCGGCCGCTATTGGCACGACGCCATGATCCAGATCGACGACTTCAAGAACGAAGGCGTCGTCGCCTCGGGCTCCTGGCCGTTCCAGGTCAACCTGATGCAGGCCGAAAAGCAGCCGATCGCCTCGACCTTCCCGGAAGAGGGTGTCACGGGCTGGTCGGACACGACCATGCTGCATGCCGAAAGCCAGCATCCGAACTGCGCCTATATGTGGATGGAACACTCGCTGTCCGCCAAGGTGCAGGGTGATGCCGCCGCCTGGTTCGGCGCCGTTCCCTCGGTTCCGGCCGCCTGCAAGGGCAATGCCCTCTTGACCGACGGCGGTTGCTCGACCAACGGCTTCGACAATTTCGACAAGATCCACTTCTGGCGCACGCCGGTTTCGAAATGCGAAAGCCAGGGCGAGTGCGTGCCCTACCACCGCTGGGTCTCCGACTATATCGGCGTGATCGGCGGCCGCTGATCGAATACCCCCTCACCTAGCCCTCTTCCCGTAACCGGGGAGAGGGAACGTGCCCCACGTCGAATTTCGTTTCCCGATGTTTTCGCGGAAACGGAAAACGGTGCCCCATGGCACCTTCTCCCCGCCCTGCGGGGAGAAGGTGCCGGCAGGCGGATGAGGGGCAAATCGCCAACCCACCGGGAGCCCCCATGACCGCCGTCCTGTTTCAGCAAGTCTCCCGCCATTTCGGCGCTGTCCGCGCCGTCGACAGCGTGGATCTCGCCATTGCCGAGGGCGAATTCTTCGCGATGCTCGGGCCGTCGGGCTCCGGCAAGACGACCTGCCTGCGCCTGATGGCCGGCTTCGAGCAGCCGACAGCGGGCCATATCGAGATCTTCGGTGAGACGGCGGAGGGCGTGCCGCCCTACCGGCGCAACGTCAACACCGTGTTCCAGGACTACGCCCTCTTCCCGCATCTCTCGATCCTCGAAAACGTCGCCTATGGCCTGATGGTCAAGGGCATCGGCAAGGCCGAGCGGCTGAAGGCGGCCGAAGAGGCGCTCGCCATGGTGAAGCTGCCCGGCTACGGCACGCGCCGCCCCGGCCAGCTCTCCGGCGGCCAGCGCCAGCGCGTGGCGCTTGCCCGCGCCCTCGTCAACCGCCCCCGCGTGCTCCTCCTCGACGAACCGCTCGGCGCGCTCGACCTAAAACTGCGCGAGCAGATGCAGGAAGAACTGAAATCGCTGCAAAAATCCCTCGGCATCACCTTCGTCTTCGTCACCCACGACCAGGGCGAGGCCCTGTCGATGGCCGACCGCATCGCCGTGTTCAGCGACGGCAAGATCCAGCAGCTCGGTACGCCGGAAGAGGTCTACAAGCGGCCGCAGACGCGCTTCGTCGCCGATTTCGTCGGCTCGTCCAACGTGCTGCCGCCGGATTTCGTCGAACAGCTCGGCTTCGGCAAGCATTATGCGAGCCTCAGACCGGAAGACATCGGCCTCGGCGACGGTCCCGGCCGCAAGCAATTCGCCGGTCGCGTGACAGGCGCAAGCTTCCTTGGCGCGGCCAACCGCGTCACGGTCGAGGCAAACGGCGCACGCGTCGCCGCCATGCTGCCGGCCTCCGTCGCCGTTCCCGCACAGGGCGACATGATCACCCTTTCCTTCCTGCCGCAGGACCTGCACACGATGGATGGCGCCCAATGAGCACCGTCACCGATACCTCCATCCTCGCAGGCAGAACCGGCCCCTCCGGGCGGCTCTCGGATTTCTTCTGGCGCAATCCAAAAATCCTGCTGCTTCTGATGTTGACGCCGCCGCTGCTGTGGCTCGGCGTCATCTATCTCGGTTCGCTCTTCGCGCTGCTACTACAGAGCTTCTTCTCGATCGACGACTTTTCCGGGCTGATCAATTACGAGTTCACGCTCGCCACCTACAGGCAGCTGTTGATCCCGTCGAATTTCGACATCATCCTGCGCACGGTCCTGATGGCCGTGCTGGTAACGCTCGCCTCCGCCGTCATCGCCTTCCCCATCGCCTATTACGCGGCGCGTTATGCCAAGGGGAAATGGAAGGTTATCTTCTATCTCGGCGTCATGCTGCCGCTATGGTCGAGCTACCTCGTCAAGATCTATGCCTGGAAGCTGATCCTCGCCAAAGAAGGCATCCTCACCTGGCTCTTCGCCAAGCTGCATCTCCTGTGGCTGCTCGATGCCTGGCTTTCGCTTCCCGTCGTCGGCGGCTCCTCGCTGTCGATCAGCTATACCGGCACCTTCATCGTCTTCATCTATGTCTGGATGCCCTTCATGATCCTGCCGATCCAGGCCTCGCTGGAGCGTGTGCCCGGCAACCTGATCGAGGCCTCGGCCGACCTTGGCGGCAACCCGGCACAGACCTTCCGCTTCGTGCTCTTCCCGCTGGCGCTGCCCGGCATCATCGCCGGCTCGATCTTCACCTTCTCGCTGACGCTCGGTGACTACATCATCCCGCAGATCATCGGCTCGTCCCGGCTGTTCATCGGCCAGGCGGTCTATGCCCAGCAAGGCACGGCCGGCAACATCCCGCTCGCCGCCGCCTTCTCCGTCGTGCCGATCGTCATCATGGGCCTCTATCTCTGGATGGCCAAGCGACAGGGAGCCTTCGATGCGCTCTGATAGAAACGCCTCCGCGCCCCTCGGCCTGAAGGTTGCCGCCGGTCTCGGCCTCGCCTTCCTGCACCTGCCGATCCTGCTCATCTTCCTCTATGCCTTCACTACGGAGGAGAAGAGCTACCAGTTCCCGCCGCCGGGCTACACGCTGCGATGGTTCGCGGTGGCCTGGAACCGGCCGGATGTCTGGGAAGCCATGGGCCTTTCGGTCCGCGTCGCCTCGATCTCGACGGCCGTCGCCCTGGTGCTCGGCACGCTCTGCGCGGCCGCCGTCAGCCGCACGAAATTCTTCGGCCGGGAGACGGTCTCGCTGCTCGTCATCCTGCCGATCGCGCTTCCCGGCATCATCACCGGCATCGCGCTGCGCTCGGCCTTTTCCTTCGTGGAGATGCCCTTCTCGTTCTGGACGATCGTGCTCGGCCACGCGACCTTCTGCGTCGTGGTCGTCTACAACAATGCGGTCGCCCGCTTTCGCCGCATCTCGGGCTCCTTGATCGAAGCGTCGATGGACCTCGGCGCCGACAGTTTCCAGACTTTCCGCTACATCATCCTGCCGAATATCGGCACGGCGCTGCTCGCCGGCGGCATGCTCGCCTTCGCACTGTCCTTCGACGAGGTGATCGTCACGACCTTCACCGCGGGCCAGCAATCGACGCTGCCGATCTGGATGCTGGAAGAGCTCGTACGACCCCGCCAGCGGCCGGTGACGAATGTCGTGGCCATGATCGTTGTACTCGTCACCTTCCTGCCGATCCTCGGCGCCTACTACCTCACCCGCGATGGCGACCAGGTCGCCGGCGGCGGCAAATAACCCAACGATAGGGAGAACGTCCATGGACACCCAGATGCTGATCGGCGCGCGTTTCGAAGCCGGCACCGAGGCGGAAGAGCATATCCTCAACCCGAAGACCGGCGGCAAGATCGTCGACCTGCCCGAAGCGTCTTATGGCCAGATCGATGCCGCCGTCGACGCCGCCGAAAGGGCCTTCGTCTCCTGGGCGACGACGACGCCCGCCGAGCGCTCCGGCTATCTCCTCAAAATCGCCGATGCCATCGAGAAGGACGCTGACGCCTTCGCAGCACTTGAATCGCTCAACTGCGGCAAGCCGATCAATTCCGCCCGCAATGACGAACTGCCCGCCATCGTCGATTGCTGGCGCTTTTTCGCTGGCGCGATCCGCTCGCTGAATGCCCCGGTGGCCGCCGAATACCTGCCCGGCTTCACCTCCATGGTGCGCCGCGACCCGATCGGCATCGTCGGTTCGATTGCACCGTGGAACTATCCGCTGATGATGATGGCCTGGAAGCTCGCGCCCGCCATTGCCGGCGGCAACACCGTCGTCTTCAAGCCCTCCGAACAGACGCCGTTGACCGCGCTGAAGATGGCAAAGCTCCTCGCCGACATTCTTCCCGAGGGCGTCGTCAATATCGTGCTCGGCCGTGGCGAGACGGTCGGCAACGCGCTGATCAACCATCCCAAGATCAACATGGTCTCGATCACCGGCGATGTGGCAACCGGCAAGAAGGTGCTCGCCGCTGCGGCGAAAACCGTCAAGCGCACCCATCTGGAACTCGGCGGCAAGGCCCCGGTCGTCGTCTTCGACGATGCCGACCTCGAAGCCGTCGTCGCCGGCGTTCGCGCCTTCGGCTATTACAATGCCGGCCAGGACTGCACCGCCGCCTGCCGCATCTATGCGCAGGACGGCATCTACGAAAAGCTCGTCGCCGATCTATCGGCGGCCGTCTCCACCATCAAGTACAACGATCCCGACGACACGCTGAACGAGATCGGCCCGCTGATCTCCAAGCGCCAGCGCGACCGCGTCGCGAGCTTTGTCGAACGTGCAGCGGAAGTGAAGCATATCGAGATCACCGCCGGTGGCCGCACCGGCAGCGACGAGGGCTACTTCTTCCAGCCGACGGTGGTGGCCGGCGCGACGCAGGACGACGAGATCGTGCGCCGCGAGGTCTTCGGCCCCGTCGTCTCCGTCACGCGCTTCTCCGAGGCCGAGCAGGCGATCGGCTGGGCCAACGACAGCGACTACGGCCTCGCCTCCTCCGTCTGGACGAAGGATATCGGCAAGGCGATGAAGGCGGCCTCGCGCCTGCAATACGGCTGCACCTGGATCAACACGCATTTCATGCTGACCACCGAAATGCCGCATGGCGGTGTCAAACAATCGGGCTACGGCAAGGACATGTCGATCTATGCGCTCGAGGACTACACCGCCGTACGCCACGTCATGATCAATCACGGCTGATCCTCCCGCCGCCAGGCAAGTCCGGCGAAACTGCAATGCGGTTTTGCGTTCGGGATTGCGCAGTGTAAGCGCGGCCACCTTCCGGGGCGCCCTCCACGCCCCGGAACTTTTTTGCCGCTCACGCGTCTTGTTTCCAATCAATTCGGAGGCAAGACCATGCTAAAATGGGCACTGATTTTTCTCGTTATTTCACTGATCACCGGCTTCCTCGGCTTCTCCGGCGTTTCCGCCGCCACGGCCACCATCTCCAAGGTGCTCTTTGCGATCGCACTCATCATCTTCCTGATCTTCCTGGTGCTTGCACTCACCGCAGGCAGCCTCGCCTTCTGAGTGCAGTCCATCCTCAGCCACTGTTGCGCCCACGCAACAGTGGCAAAATCATGACTATAACAGTCATATAATACATTGCAGCGCGCGGAATCCTGATAAAAACAGTCACCTTATAGACTGTCCCATCAGAAAGTGACCTGCATGCAAAATCGCACCCGCACGCTGCTCCGGCTGGCACTCGCCGGAACTTCTCTCCTGACGCTGGCCACGATGGCTTCTGCCCAGGATCAAGCGGCCACCGCCGACAGCGGCGCAACCGTTCTCGAAGAGGTCGTGGTCAACGGCGGCAGCGGCGGCGTCATCACCGCGGATGGTTACGTCGGCAAGAGCAGCGCGACCGGCGCCAAGACCGACACGCCCTTCGTCCAGACGCCCCAGTCGATCTCGTCGGTCACCAAGGACCAGTTGGAAGACCGCAATCCGCAAACCCTGCTCGAAACCATCGCCTATACACCGGGCACCCGCATCGGCGGCTACGGCTTCGACCCGCGTTTCGACAGCTTCACGCTGCGCGGCTTCGACGTAACCTATTCCAGCGTCTTCCGCGACAACCTGCGCCAGCCCGGTTTCGGTTCCTCGCTTTTCAAGACAGAACCCTATGGTCTCGAAGGCGTTTCGATCCTGCGCGGCCCGTCTTCCGCGCTCTACGGGCCCGCAGGCGCCGGTGGTCTCTACAACCTCATCAGCAAGCGGCCGACGGAAGACGCTCTGCGCGAGGTCGAGGTACAATACGGCAGCCATGACCGCTATCAGGGCCAGTTCGATCTCTCCGGCCCGATCAATGAGGAAGACCCCGTCTACTACCGTCTGACCGGCCTGCTGCGCGATTCCGACACGGAACAGGTCGGCGTTCCCGACAACCGTGCCTACATCGCACCCGCCATCACCTGGAAGCCGGACGAGGACACCAAATTCACGATCCTCGGCGAATATTCCCGAACAGAGACCGGCGGCACCGCCGCATATTTCTACGACGGCGCGGCCGACAAGGTCACCGATATCTTCGCCGGCAATCCGGCTTTCAACGAGGCCATCCAGAACCAGGGCCGCATCGGGTACGAGTTCGAACACCGTTTCAACGAGGTCTTCGTCTTCCGCCAGAACGCTCGCGCTTCCTGGCTGAACATCGACGCCGACTGGGCATTCTCCTCCGAACGCAATCCAACGGACCCGACGCTTCTGGAAGGCACCGCCGGAACCTACGAGGAATGGCTGAACACCTATACGATCGACAACCAGCTTGAAGCGAAGTTCGAGACCGGTGCGTTCGAACATACGTTGCTGACAGGTATCGACATTACCAAGGTCTACTGGAAATCACTCAACGGTTATGGCGCAACGCCGCCGATCGACACCGACAATCCGAACGTGGGACGCCCGGTCGATCCGATCGCCTTCCAGACCAAGACCGTTCAGGATCAACTCGTGACCGGTCTCTACATGCAGGACCAGATCCGCTACGACGCGTTGACCTTCACTCTCGGCGGTCGTTATGACTGGGTGTCGACGGATACGAAAGATACCGAACTCGCATCTGGAGCCGTTGGTAAGACCAAGCAGAACGATCGCGCTTTCACCGGACGCGTCGGCGTGAGCTATGAGACCCCGTGGGGTATTACGCCCTATGCCAGCTATTCGACTGCCTTCTTCCCGAACGGCGGTGTGAACATCGAAACGCGTGATCCCTTCAAGCCGACGGAAAGCAAACAGCAGGAAATCGGCGTGAAATACCTGCTGCCCGACAGCAACACGCTTCTGACCGCCGCTCTGTTCAACATCGACCAGAAAAACAGCCTGTACTACGAGGTCGTTGAGCTGGATGACGGTACGGTCACCAATGCTCAGGTGCAGCGTGGCGAAATCCGCTCGCGCGGCTTCGAATTCGAAGCAAACACCTCGCTCGATAACGGCCTGTCGCTCATCGCATCCTATACCTATACGAAAACCGAAATCCTCGACGGGCCGACCGGCACGGTCGGAAACGAAGTATCTTCCGTACCGAACCATATGGCCTCGCTCTGGGCACACTACGACCTGCCTGAAGATGGCCCGATGGCCGGCCTTGGTATCGGCGCGGGTGTGCGGTTCCTTGGGTCCAGCTACGGCAGCGACTACAACACGACCAAGAACAGCGCACGCGCCCTCGTCGATGCCGCGATCGATTTCGATTTCGCGGCCATCGACAAGGATTACGAAGGCCTCAAGCTGCAGGTCAACGCGACAAACCTGTTCAACCGGCAGGACTCTGTTTGCTCGGCCGGCTATTGCTACCGCGACCAGGGCCGCACGGTCATCGGCAGCCTGAAATATTCGTGGTAAGCCCTTGACGACGCTTTCCACAGAGGACGGCGGAACCGCCTTCAGGCCTGATGGTCTGAGGGCGGTGTTTACCGGCGAACATGCCTGGTGCGGCGAGAAGATGATGCTCTCGTCGGACCTCGAGGGCGCGATGCCGCTTGCCGATTTCCTGGCGGGAAGCGGCTTCTCCGAAACGCTCGACCGCTTCGTCGCAGGCTATGGCAATGCCGACCGGCGGGCGGCCGCCTCCTTCTGGTCGCTTTATTACTTCTCCACCCTGACCATCCCCTATATCATCGCCCGCCGGGCCGAGCGCACGCTGCCGGTCGCCTTCGAGCAGATGACCATCGCCATCGGCGAGGACGGCCTGCCGCGCGCCTTCGGTCTGCCACATGAGGGCGACTGGAGCGAGGGCGACGATCTCATCGGTTTCATCACGCCGCTGGTCGATGCGCATCTCGCCCGCGCCGTGGCGCTGCTCAAGGAAAAGTCCGGCATCGCGCCGAAACTCGCCTGGAACAATGCGGCCGTCTATATCGACTATGCCTTCAACGTGACGGACCGCGCGCCGCCCGAGGGCGACGATCCCTGGCCGTCGCGCCCGCTCTTCGATTGCCCGCTGCTTTCCGATGGCAGCCGTAATCCATTCTATGGCTGCCTGCGCCACGAACTCGACGCCGGCGTCACGCAGTGTCGCCGAAAGGTCTGCTGCCTGCGCTACATGCTGCCGGGCATTCCGGGCTGCGGTGAACTCTGCGCCCTGCCCGAACTCAGAAAGCCCTGAACCCCGAAAGCAATGACTATGCGCCTCTTCGCCTTCCTCGCCGCCGCCCTCCTGCTGGTTGTCGCCCTGCCTCTTCGGGCCGAAGTGCAGTATCCACTGACCGTCAAGGACGCGCTCGGCCGCGATGTCACCATCCCGGCGCAGCCGAAGGCAATCCTGCTCGGCAGCGGCTTCAATCTGGTGGCGCTGTCGCTGATCCATCCCGATCCGATCAGCCTGCTTGCCGGCTGGGCCGGCGACATGAAGGGCGATAACCCGGAAATCTATACCCGTTTCAAGGACAAATTCCCCGCCATCGAGCAGGTGCCGATCATCGGCGACGGCGTCACCATGTCCTTCGAGGCCACCCTGTCGCTGAAGGCCGACCTCGCCATCCTCGCCAACTGGCAGGCCGAAACCGAACTCGGCAGGCAGGCGATCGATTATCTCGAGCAGACCGGCGTTCCCGTCGTCGTGGTGGATTTCAACAGCGACGCGCTGAAAAACACAGCCGGCAACATGCGCCTGCTCGGCAAGGTGCTGAACCGCGAGGAACAGGCCAATGCCTTCGCCGACTTCTACGACGCCCGCGTCAAGCGCATCCGCGACCGCGTGGCCGAGCATCCCGAACCCGGCCCGAGCGTGCTGATGGACGCTTTCCCGAACCCGGAAAAGTGCTGCTACGCCTATGGCACCGGCGGCCTCGGCGCGTTCATCGCCATCACCGGCAGCCGCAACATCGCCGAAAGCCTGCCCGCGCAGGGCGGCATCGTCAATCTGGAATTCATCGTCGCGGCCGAGCCGGATGTCTATATCGCCACGGCCTCGCCCGGCGGCACCTACAGCACCTTCTCCGTCGGCCCGGGCGTCGATCCGGCCGAAGCCCGCGAGACGCTCGGCCGCGCCGTGAAGGGCCCTATGCTATCAGGCCTCAAGGCCGTGAAGGAGGAGCGCGTCTACGGCCTCTGGAACTTCTTCAACGCCGTGCCGCTCAACATTCTCGCCGCCGAAGCCTTCGCCCACTGGCTGCGCCCGGACATCTTCGCCGATGTCGATCCCGATGCGACGCTGAAGGAAATCAACGAAAAGTTCGCCGCCGTTCCCTTCGACGGCGCCTACTGGATCGCGCTCAAGCCGAATTGAACCGGTCCACCCTTTCGGCAGTCCGCCGTGCAGGCTATACCATGCCCAGGAGGACCTGAATGATCTGGGCATTTGCGGTTGCGGCAGCGGCCATTCTTTATCTCGCACTGCGCTTCCGGCGGTTTCAGAGCTGGGTCGAGCCCGTCCTCACCATCGTCGTGGCCATCGGCCTTGCCGCCGCGCTGCTGATCTGGTTCGTCGAGGACCGCGGCCCGTCCGGGACGGTCGCGACCCCCACCGCCGAAACGCCTGCACTCTCCGCCGATGCCATAACGCTCTCCGAAATGCAGGCGACCGTCGGCCAGCCAAAGACCAGCTACCGCGTCACCGGCCAGCTGACGAACAACAGCGCGGTGCCGATGCAATCGTTCCGCCTGGACGTGGTGCTGTCGGACTGCCCGGCCGGAACCTGCCGCGAGGTCGGTCGCGACGATGCGCTGATCGTGCTGCGCGTGCTGCCGGGGGAAAGCGCCGATTTCTCGACCTTCGCCGTCTTCCCCGGCAGCGACCTCACACCCATCACCGCGCCGAAATTCGATTACGGTGTCAGGGATGTGCGCGCCCTCACCCGTTAAAGCGCAGCCAATACGTCGGCGGTCTTGAGCACCGTGGCGAATTCGTGCCGCAGGGTCGCAACATGGGTGCGATGGACATCGCGCGCCGCAATCGTGCCGCCCCCGCCATCCGGCAAATCGAAGCAGTCGCAGGCATCCTCCACGAGCAGAACCCGATAGCCCATATTGGCGCCGACGCGCACGCTGGTCGACACGCACATATCCGTCGAAATGCCGAACAGCACGACCGTATCGACGCCGAGACGGCGCAGCCGCAGATCGAGATCCGTGCCGATGAAGGCGGCGTTGACGCTCTTGCGCACCAGCGGCTCATCCGCCTGCGGCTCGAAGCCGGGACGCAGCGCATTGCCGGGGTTTTCAGGGCGCAAAGTGGAATTCGGCTCCGCGCTGTCGTGGCAGACATGGATGATCGGCCGGCCGGCGCCGCGCCAGGCCGCGAGAAGCGCAAGGCCATTCTCGTCCAGCCGGTCGTTCCAGCGCGACGCCCAGGGCGCGGCATCGAAAGCCTGCTGCATGTCGATCGGAATCAGGACGGCATTGTGCGGTAGTGTCGGCATCGGTTTCTCCTTGAAGCGATACCTGACGGATAGTTGCTTTTTCGTCCGGTTTCGCGCAGCAAGGAGACGGGGTGCCGGACGATCGTCCGGCAGAAGGAGATTTTTCCGGATGAACGAGCTTGATGAGAAGGACAGGTTGCTCATCGCCGCCCTTCGCGCCGATGCCCGCCAGAGCCTGGTGGAGCTTGCCCGCCACACCGGCCTCTCGCGCAGCGCCGTGCATGAGCGCATCCGGCGTCTGGAGGCGAAGGGCGTCATCGCCGGTTATACGGTGAAGCTGGGCATCGACCGAGACCGCGCCGGCGTGGAAGCGCTGATCGCCGTCGGCTTCCAGCAGGGTCGCAACTGCGACCATATCGTGCCGCATCTCACCGGCATCCCCCATGTCGTGACCTGCTGGTCGCTCGCCGGGCCGACGGACCTGATGCTGCTCGTCGAATGCACGTCCAATGCCGAACTCGACACGGTGCGCCGCCAGATCGCGACGACGCCGGGCATCGCGACCGTGCAGACCCATGTCTCGCTACGCACCCATTTCGATCGCCGGGTCGGCTAATCAAAACAAAGGGATGCAGCGCTCCCGTGAATCAACGCACGAAAGCGCTCATCCATCCGTTCAGAAATAGATCTTGAATTTCTCGCGCACCGCCTGGTCCGTCGCAAAGTCGAAGAGCGGCCCGCCAGCCTCGGAGAGGATGCGGTTCTTGCGCTCGATGGCCTTCTGCACGAGATCCGGCCGCCCGATCTCGGCCCATTCCTTCGGGCTCGTGCGGTCGGCGACGGCGGGATAGACATATTCCGTCTGCATCAGCGAGAGCGTCTGCGGGTCGCCGAGATAGTGGCCGGGGCCATCGAGGCAGACGGAGCGCATCGTCTCCAGCGAAACGGAGTCTTCCGTGACGTCGATGCCGCGTACGCAGCGCTGCACCTGGCCGAGCAGGTCGTCGCCGAGCACGAGGCTTTCCAGGCAGAAGCCGAGCAGCGAGGCATGCATGCCGACCGACTCGTAGACCATGTTGAGGCCGGACAGGCCCGCCATGACGTTGGAGATCGCCTGTTCCCAGCCGGCCTGCATGTCCGGCAGCTTCGAATCCGCGATGCCGGCGGCGGCACCGCCCGGCAGGCCGTAGAACTGGTGCATCTGCGCGCAACCGGCCGTCAGCAGCGCCTGCTCGCCCGAACCGCCGGACATGGCGCCGGTGCGCAGGTCCGAAACGAAGGGCCAGGTACCGAAGATCGCCGGATGGCCGGGGGCCATGGCATTGACGTAGACGACGCCCGCCAGGCACTCCGCGACGGCCTGCACGATGGCCGTGGCAAGCGGCGCCGGCGCCGTCGCGCCCGCCTGCCCCGCCGAAAGCAAGAGGATTGGCATGCCGGCCCGGATGCAGGCCTCCATGGTGATGCAGCTCTCCTCCGCGAATTTCATCGGCGGTACGACGAAGCAGTTGGAGTTCGACACGAAGGGCCGCGCCCGCCACTTGTCCTCACCGCCCGCCATCATGTGGATGAGGTCGAAGCAGCCTTCGACATGCGAGGGGTCGGAGAAGCTGGTGCCGACATGCTTGGAGGTGCCGGCGCAGCAGCCATAGAGCGTGTTGATATCCATCAGGAAATTGTCGGCCACGTCGCGGCAGACCATCGCACGCTGGAAGAAATGGATGTTGTCGAGGTGGTGGACGAGCTGGGCGGCGTTGAAGAGGTCCTTCGCGGTCGACTCGCGGTATTCCCGCTTCTCGACATCGACGATATGCACGGCAGCACCCGCCGTGCCGTAATAGACGCGGGTGCCCGACAGTTCGAGATCGTATTTCGGATCGCGGCCATGGAGCGTGATATCGCGGGCGGCGACAGCCAGCATGTCCTCCACCAGCGCGCGCGGGAAGCGCAGGCGCCCGTCCTCGCCGAGAATGGCGCCGGCGCGGGTCATGATCTCGACGCCGGATTTCGGCGCGTTGGCGAGGCCGATATTTTCGAGCGCATCGAGCGCCGCCTCGTGGATGCGGCGCACATTCGCCTCCGTCAGCGGCCTGTACTGGCCGCCGGGCAGGCCCGGACGGATGGGACGAACGTTTTCCGCAAGCGGCGCGGCACGCATGGCGACGCGGGCGGCGCGGCCGCCGGCACGGCGGGAGGACAAGGTCGCTGCTTCACTCATGATCCGTCTCCCCCGCTCCCGCGGCAAGCATTCTGTTGATGAGGTCCCCCGACGCGGCGGCGGACAATTTGGCGAAACTGCCATCCTTGACGATGGCGTCCATCTGCTCGGCGATGGCCGCGTGGGTGACGCGGGCGATCATCGAGCCGAGCGAAATGCGGCGCACACCGATGGCGGCGAGCTCAGGCACGGTGAGTTGACGCAGCGGCCCAGCGGCCAACGCATTGACCGGTATCGACACTGACTGCACGACGCGGCGCAACTCCGCCTCGCCCGGCGGCACCGGCACATAGACGAGATCGGCGCCGGCCTTCTCGAAGGCCTGGATACGGCGGATGGCCTCGTCGAGATCATAGACGCCGTTCATAACGCCATCGGCGCGGGCGCAGAGAACAAAAGGACGGCCCAGCGAGCGCGCGGCGTCGGCAGCCGCGCGGATGCGATCGACGGCAAGGTCGAACGCATAGGCCGGATTGCCGTCGACCATCTGCGTGTCCTCGATCGAGCAGCCGGACAGGCCCGCCTCGGCGGCAAGCCGGACCGTCTCGGCAACAGCGTCAGGCGCATCGGCAAAGCCGTTTTCGAAATCGCCGGAGACGGGAAGCGGCGTGGCGCGCACGATGTATTCCGCGTGCCTCAACGATTCCTCGCGCGTCACCCGGCCCATATCCGGCCGGCCGAGCGTGAAGGCGAACCCGGCGGAGGTGGTGGCAAGCGCCACGGCGCCCGAGGCCGCCATCATGCGGGCGGAGCCGATATCCCAGGGGTTCGGGATGACGAAGCAGCCCGACTGGTGCAGATCATGGAAACGCCGGTGGCGTTCGGCAAGGTTGGTCATGCGCGCACCCTCTCCGATTTCGGATCGTACATCGGCACAAGCGAGGCTTCCGCCTTCACCCGCGTGCCGGCGATCTCGACCTCAAAGCTCGAGGCCAGCACATCCGCCTCGCTCTCACCCTCGCAAGGCACGTAGCCCATGCCGATGGCGCCGCCGAGGAAGTGGCCGTAATTGCCCGAGGTGATGGTCGAGACGATCTTGCCGTCGCGCACCAGCGCCTCGTTGTGGAAAAGCAGCGGCTCGGCATCCGTGAGCCTGAACTGCACCATGCGGCGCTTCAGGCCCTCTTCTTCCTTGCGCAGCACCGCGTCGCGACCGATGAAATCGCCCTTCCTTGTGCGCACGGCAAAGCCAAGGCCGGCTTCCAGCACATGGTCCTCGTCGGTGATATCGTGGCCGAAATGGCGGAAGGCCTTTTCGATGCGGCAGGAGTCCAGCGTATGCAGGCCGCAGAGCTTCAGGCCAACATCGGCACCGGCTGCCTCCAGCGCCTCGAACACATGCGCCGTCTGGTCGGTGGAGACGTAAAGTTCCCAGCCCAGCTCGCCGACATAGGTGACACGGTGCGCGCGGGCGAGCCCCATGCCGATCTCGATCTCCCGCGCCGATGCGAAGGGGTGCGCCGCATTGGAAAAGTCGTTCGGGCTGACCTTCTGCATGAGATCGCGCGCCTTCGGCCCCATGACACAAAGCACGCTTTCGGCCGCCGTCACATCCGTGATGACGACAAACTCGTCCTTCAGGTGCTTGCGCAGCCAGGCGAGGTCGCGCTGCAGCGTCGCGCCGGGCACGACGAGGAAGAACGAGGTCTCGGCAAGCCGCGTCACCGTGAGGTCGCTCTCGATGCCGCCGCGGGCGTTGAGCATTTGGGTATAGACGATCTTGCCGGGGGCGACGTCCATCTGATTGGCGCAGAGCTTTTGCAGGAAAGCCAGCGCATCGCGACCCTCGACGCGGATCTTGCCGAAGGAGGTCATGTCGAACAGGCCGACGCCGTTGCGGATTGCGAGGTGTTCTGCCTTCTGGTTCTCGAACCAGTTCTGCCGCTTCCAGGAATAGCGGTATTCCCGCTCCTGACCCTCTTTGGCAAACCAGTTGGCGCGCTCCCAGCCCGCCACCTCGCCGAAGACAGCGCCCCGCGCCTTCAGATGCTCATGCAGCGGCGAGCGGCGCACGCCGCGTGCCGTTGCCATCTGGCGATAGGGGAAATGATCGGCATAGAGCAGGCCGAGCGTTTCGGAGACGCGGTCCTTCAGATAGCTGCGGTTCTTCTGGAAGGGCTGGGCACGGCGGATATCGACCTCCCAGAGATCGAAGGGTGCCTCGCCGTCGTTCATCCACTGAGCCAGCGCCATGCCGGCGCCGCCGGAGGAAACGATGCCGATGGAATTGTAGCCGGCGGCGACCCAATACCCTTTTAGCTGCGGCGCCTCGCCGAGATAGTAGCGGTCGTCGGGCGTAAAACTCTCGGGACCGTTGAAGAAGGTGTGGATGCCGGCCGTCTCCAGCATCGGCATGCGGTTGATGGCGTTTTCGAGGATCGGCTGGAAGTGATCGAAATCCTCCGGCAGCTGGTCGAAGCAGAAATCCTCCGAGATGCCGTCCATGCCCCAGGGCTTGGCCTTCAGCTCGAAGGCGCCGATCAGCATCTTGCCGGCATCTTCCTTGTAATAGGTGCACTCGTCCGGCACACGCAGTACCGGCAGGCGCTGGAGGTTCGGGATCGGCTCGGTGACGATGTAGAAATGCTCGCAGGCATGCAGCGGCAGCGTCACGCCGGACATATCGGCCAGCGTGCGCCCCCACATGCCGGCGGCGTTGACGACATTCTCCGTCTCGATGGTGAAGGTCTCGCCGTTCTGCACGCAGGTGACGCCCGTCACGCGGCCATCCCTAGTGACGACGGAGGTGACCTTGACATTCTCGATGACGGTCGCACCGTTCTGCCGCGCGCCCTTCGCCAAGGCCATCGCGATGTTCGCCGGATCGCACTGGCCGTCGAGCGGCAGGTGCACCGCCGCCTTCACATCCGCCGTGTTGAGGTGCGGGTACATCGCCTTCACCTCGTCGACGGAGATTTCGCGCACATCGACGTCGAAGGCGCGGGCGAGCGAGGCTTGGCGATAGATTTCTTCCTTGCGCTCGTCCGTCAGCGCGACGGTCATTGAGCCGCACTGGCGCATGCCGGTGCCGATGCCGGTCTCGGCTTCGAGCTTGGTGTAGAGATCGGCGGAATATTTGGCGAGCCGCGTCATGTTCTGCGAGGCGCGCAGCTGGCCGATCAGGCCGGCGGCATGCCATGTCGTGCCCGACGTCAGTTGCTTGCGCTCCAGAAGCACGACATCCGTCCAGCCGAGCTTGGCCAGATGATAGGCGACCGAGCAGCCGGAGACGCCGCCGCCGATGATGACGGCTCTCGCCTTGGAGGGAACGGGTTTGCTCATGCGCGCAGTCTTTCATTGTTGGGGTCGAAGAGCGGGCCGTCCGGCTGGACGGTCGCCTTGAAACGGTCGCCGTAGATTTCCACCTCGATTTCCGTGCCGGGCTGGGCGAGATCGGCCCGCAGCATGCCGAGCGCGATGGATTTGCCAACGCGGTAGCCCCAGTTGCCCGAGGTCGTCTCGCCAACCACTTTGCCACCATGCCAGAGCGTCGACATATAGGGCGCGTCGCAGTCACCGGCCTCCACCGTCAGCGTCACGAAACGCTTGGTGACGCCCTGCTGCTTCTCCCGCTCCAGCGCCGCCTTGCCCTTGAAGTCGGGCTTGGCCCAATCGACGAAGCGGTCGAGGCCGCCTTGCAGGATCGTGTAGTCGGTCGAGAGATCGCCCTTCCAGGCGCGATAGCTCTTCTCGATGCGCAGGCTGTCGAGAGCCTCCATGCCGAAGGGTTTTAGGCCATGCTTCTGGCCGGCGGCCCAGACGGCGTCGAAAATCGTGGCGGTATCCTCGACCTTCGTGTGGATTTCCCAGCCAAGCTCGCCAGCGAAGGACACACGCACCAGCTGGCACCAGCGGCCGGCAATCTGGCAGCTCTGATGCGTCAGCCAGCCCTTGGAGAGGTCGGCATCGGTGACATCGGCGAGAATGGCGCGGGACTTCGGACCGGACAGAATCTGGCAGGAGAAGCTTTCCGTCACATCGTCGATGGTGAAGGCGGCGCCCTTGGGCCGGTGCTTTTGCAGCCACTCGAAATCGTGCCACTGCGCCGTCGCGGCGGTGATGAGGAAGAAGAAATCTTCATCCAGCATCATGACCGACATTTCCGTGACGATGCGGCCCTTGTCGTCGGAGAAATAGGCCAGGCCGATACGGCCGGGCTTCGGCACCTTGCCGGTGATCAGCGAGGACAGCCATGCCGTCGCCCCCTCGCCCTTCACGCGGAAGCGCGAAAAGCCGGGAAGGTCGAGGATGCCGGCGGCCTCGGTGACGGCGCAGCATTCCTCCTCGATGCGCGGCCGCCACGGCCCTTCACGGTTCCAGGTCTGCGTCGATTGTTCCGAGAGATCGTCGCCCGGCTTGGCATACCAATTGGCGCGCTCCCAGCCGTTGTAAGGCTTGAACTGCGCACCCAGCGCCTTGATGCGGTCATGGATCGGCGAGAGCTTCCGGTCGCGCCCGGCCGGCCAGGCGTGTTTTGGGAAATGCATGGCATATTCGTGGCCGTAGATTTCCATTCCCTTGGCGACGCAATAGTCCTTGTCGGCGGCAAAGCTGGTGTAGCGGCGCGGATCGCAGGACCACATGTCCCACTCCGTCTCGCCTTCCGTCACCCATTCGGCCAGCACCTTGCCGGCGCCGCCTGCCTGGCAGATGCCGAAGGTGAAGACGCAGGCCTCGAAAGCGTTCGGCACGCCGGGCATCGGGCCGATGAGCGGGTTACCATCGGGTGCATAGGGAATGGGGCCGTTGATCATGCGCGACAGGCCGGCGGTGCCAAGAATCGGCACGCGCTCGACGGCGTCGTTGAGATACCACTCGAGGCGGTCGAGATCGTCGGGGAAAAGCTGGAAGGAGAAATCGTCCGGCATCGGATCATCAGGCGTCACCCAGTGCGCCTTGCAATTGCGCTCATAGGGACCGAGGTTCATGCCCGTCTTTTCCTGGCGCAGATAATAGGAACTATCGACGTCGCGCAGCAGCGGCAGCTTGTGGCCCGCCTCGCGCGACCAGGCGGCGAGTTCCGGGATTTCCTCGAACAGCATGTATTGATGGCTCATCACCATCATCGGCACCTCGCGGCCGAACCACTTGCCGACCTCCCGGGCATAATAGCCGGCTGCGTTGACCACCTTCTCGCAGCGGATCTCGCCCTGCGGCGTGGAGATCACCCATTCCTCGCCCTCGCGGCGCGCGCCGGTCGCCGGGCAGAAACGGAAGATTTTCGCGCCCATGTCTCGCGCGCCCTTGGCGAGCGCCTGCGTCAGCTGCGCGGGGTCGATATCGCCGTCATAGGGATCGTAGAGCGCACCGGTCAGGTCATGCGTTTCGAGGAAGGGGTATTTCGAGCGCATCTCGTCGGGCGAGAGGATATCGAGGTCCATGCCCTGATAGCGCCCCATGCCGACGACGCGCTTGAACTCCTGCAGCCGCTCCTTCGAGTGGCCAAGGCGGATCGAGCCGGTGACATGGTAGTTCATGGGGTAATCGACGAGATCGCCGAGCTCGCGATAGAGCGACGCCGAATAGCGCTGCATGTTCATCAGCGACCAGGAGGACGAGAAGGTCGGCACGTTGCCGGCGGCATGCCAGGTGGAACCGGCCGTCAGCTCGTTCTTTTCGAGCAGCACACAATCCGTCCAGCCGGCTTTGGCCAGATGATACAGCGCCGATGCGCCCACGGCGCCTCCGCCGATGATGACGACGCGGGCATGGCTTGGCAGTGCGGACATTCTCTTCCCCTTCGTTGCCCCGGATTTGTGGCAATCAAAGCAGCAACCGGCAAGCGGGCGGATTTCGCTTTATTAATCGATAATACCGATTACAGTTCCACCAAACATTCGGCAAATCACGGCGCATTCATGCAAATCATCCTGATTGAGACATTCCTGGACCTGATGGAAACCCGCAACTTCAACCGGACGGCGGAGCGGCTGAACATCACGCAATCGACGGTCACGCACCGCATCAATGCGCTGGAGGCGCTGTTCGCCCGAAAACTCTTCGCCCGTAACAAGGGCGGCACCCAGCCGACGGCCGCCGGCCTGCGCTTCCTCGACCATGCGAAAGCCCTGCAACATCAATGGCATGAGGCGACGCGCGCGGTGGAAACGGCCGGCGCCTACGAGCGATCCATGCGCATCGGCCTGCAACACGATCTCGCCGCCCACTATGCCGGCGACTGGCTGGCTGCCGTGCGCAAGGAATTGCCTGCGACCTCGATCTACCTAGAGGTCGACTATTCCAACCAGATGAACCGCGATCTCGGCGCCGGCGACCTCGATCTCGCCATCCTCTTCACGCCGCATTACCTGCCGGACCTGCATTACGAACGCATCGGCGACGTGCATTACGAGATGGTGAGCAACAAGGTGAGCCGGATCGAGGATGTGCGCCCCGAAGACTATATCCAGGCCGTCTATTCCCCCGCCTTCGACCGGCTGCACC